>JAATEW010000139.1 GCA_015655535.1 Hyphomicrobiales bacterium
AGCGCGACGATCGGGAAAGGCACGTCCCGCCTGCCCTTGCGGTGCAAGGCGCGCGTGCGCTTGACGTCATCGAGATCGCGCTCGATGCGCGCCATGCGTTCGCTGAGCAGACGCCGGTCGGTTTCGATCTGGGTTTCGCCAGGACCGCCGAGGAAGCCGAAGCCGCCGCGCTGGCGTTCAAGGTGGGTCCAGGAGCGCACCAGTCGCGACTTCTCATAGGTGAGATGGGCGAGCTCGACCTGCAGCGCGCCCTCTTTCGTACGCGCCCTCTGGCCGAAGATTTCGAGGATCAGGCCGGTCCGGTCGATGACCTTGGCCGAGAAGGCCTTTTCGAGATTGCGTTGCTGGATCGGCGAGAGCGCGCAATCCATAATGACGAGATCGATCGCCTCGTCTTCGATAAAGGCCGCGAGCTCCGCCACCTTGCCGCTGCCGAGAAAAGTCGCCGGCTTGATTTCGTTGAGCGTGACGACCTTCGCCGCGACGACGAAAAGCTCGATCGCCTCGGCAAGTCCGGCGGCCTCCGCGATACGGGCTTCGACGGAGCGTGACGGCTCGGCTGCGGATTGAGTAGCGGCCGTGGCAGACGAGGCTGGCTTTGCCCGGTCGCGGTGCTGCTGCGCTCTTTGGCTGAGATAGGGCCCGATCACCAGCGCGCGGGTCGTTTGTGCCCGCTCCTGCTGCATGTCTGCCGGTTCGGCGTCCCGCCGACGGCTCAAGCCGCCCTCGCCGGATTTGGGATGATGGATACGGTCAAGTCGGTGCTGGTCCTCCAGGCTCGTCGGTCGGCTCGAACATTTGGATCGGCTGGCCGGGCATTATGGTTGATATGGCGTGTTTGTAGACAAGTTGCGAGTGCCCGTCGCGGCGCAGCAAAACGCAAAAATTATCAAACCACGTGACAACGCCTTGCAATTTGACGCCATTCACAAGAAAAATCGTGAGGGGAACCTTATTCTTCCGGACAAAATTTAGAAAAGTGTCCTGCAGGTTCTGGGTGCGTTCTGCCGCCATTTTTTCAGTCCTGTCTCTTTTCTTGACGCCGAATTTCGGCGCGGGGCGTTCGACGGTCCATCAACCGCCGAAAGTTTGACATAATATTATAGACCGATCAAAAAATCGGCTCGTAAGCTCAACTTGGCAATATATTTCCTAAAAACCACCGCCGGAGCGCTTTTTCAACGGCGGCGCCATTCTGTTTTCTCGGCCGCCGCGTGAAAGAGACCGCGGAGTCTCGACGCTATCGGCCCAGGCTTTCCGTCCCCGATAGGATGGCCGTCGATCATCACGACCGGCATCACCAGATTGGTCGCAGCCGAAATGAAGGCCTCGCGCGCGGCAAGCGCCTCGGCCAAAGTGAAAGACCGTTCTTCAACGGGAAGCTGCAATTCCGCTATGAGCTTCATCAAGGTCGTCCGGGTCACGCCGCGCAAAATCGCGTGATCGGCCGCGCGCGTGACGACTTTACCTTCCTGCGTGATGATCCAGGCATTCGACGAAGAGCCCTCGGTGACGAATCCCTTCTCGTCGATCAGCCAGGCTTCGTAGCAGCCCTTGTCCCGCGCCTCCTGCTTGGCGAGCACATTTGGCAGCAAGGAGATCGATTTGATATCGACCCTCTTCCAGCGGAGATCGGGGGTCGAGGCAATCGCAATGCCTTTGCTGGCAAGCGCCTCGCCTTTGCGGGGGTCGATCGATTTCGCGGTCACGACAAGCGCGGGGCGCACTGGCTTTTGCGGAAATCCATGATCGCGCGGGGCGACGCCGCGCGTAACCTGAAGATAAAGAAAACCATTGGTGAGCCGGTTGCGGCGCATGACCTCGTGCAGGACGACCGAGAGACCGCTGCCCGCCAAGGGCGCATCGATACGCAGCTCGCTCAAGGAGCGCTCCAGCCGCGCCATATGATGCGGCTCGTCGATGAGAGCCCCGTCGAAGACCTCGCAGACCTCATAAACGCCATCGGCGAATTGGTAGCCGCGATCTTCGATCGGAACCACGGCGAGGCTCTGCGGAAGATATTGGCCATTGACATAGGCGATGCGGCTCACAGGCTCATTTCCATTCCTCGGTCTTTGGGCGATTTAGGCGTTCAGACAAAAAGCCCGGCCCTCCCAGCAATAAGACCGGAGACCGTACCAGCCAAAATGCCGATGAGCGGATTGGCGCGGGTCAAAGCGACAAACAGGGTCATGGCGCCCGTAATGGCGATGGTCAAGGCGCCCCGGTCCGCTGCGCGCGCTACGACGATACCGCTCGCCAGGATGAGACCGACGGCGACCGGCGCCAAAGCCTGGCGCGCTATATCAACCACCTCAAGGTTCGAATAGTGCCGCATCAGGCGGCCGACCGTAAAGGCCAGCAGGCAGGAGGGCGCCAGCATGGCAGCCATGGCAACCGCGAAGCCTGCCCCGCCCGCGACCTGCCAGCCGATCATGCCGACGATCATCACATTCGGTCCGGGCGCGACCTGCGCGACCGCGAGACTATTGGCGAAAGCGGTATCGTCCATCCAATGCATCGTCTCGACGACCTGACGATGAATTTCAGGCACGGTCGCGGTCGCACCGCCAATGGCTATGATGGAAATGAATGCGAAGGTTTTGGCGAGCGCGCCGAGCAAAGCCAGATTCACAGCACGCGTTTCCGGATCGTCAGGACGAAAATGCTTGTGGGAATGACCGCGAGCAAGGTCCAGAGCAAAGGCAGTTGAAAAATACCGGCGCAGATGAAGACGGCGATCCCGATGAGATAGGCGACGGCGTCGGGCTTCATATTGCGCGCCATTTTAAAGGCATTGCCGATGACGAGCCCGGCGGTCGCAGCCGCCGCGCCCGCGATGGCGTTTTTGACATCAGGCAGATTGGCGAATTGACCGTAAAGCGAGGCGATCCCGGCAAGGATCAGAAGCGGCATCGCAAGCAAGCCGGTGACGGCGGCGATGGAACCGCTCGGGCCTTGATAACGATCACCCAGCATGATCGAGACGGCGATCGTATTGGCGCCCGGCAAGGTGCTCGCAAGACCGAAGAGTTCGGCGAAGTCCCGATCTTCGAGCCAGCCCTGTTCTTCGACCAGGACGCGGCGCAGCCAGCCCGTTACGCCGCCGAAGCCGAGAAGGCCGATTTTCGCAAAGACCAGAAACAGATCCCGATGGGTGACATTTTTCAGCGCCGCCGGCGGCGGCGCGAAATTCAAAACGTCGTTCATCAATCGATCCGAAGCGATTTCAATTTCCGGTGCAAGGCGGAACGTTCCATACCGATGAATTCAGCCGTGCGCGAAATATTGCCGCCGAAACGATTGATCTGCGCGACGAGATATTCGCGCTCGAAAACCTCGCGGGCTTCGCGCAAGGGCAGGCCCATCAGCTTTTCGCCGCCGACACCCGACGGCGTCGTCGGCACCAAGGCGCCGATTTCGCTTGGCAAAAGGTCGGCGGTGATCTCGGCCTCGGGATCGCCCAAGGCGAGGATCAAGAGGCGCTCCACATTATTGCGCAATTGCCGAATATTGCCCGGCCAGTCATGCGATTGCAGGACGGCCATCGCATCATCTGCGATATGGCGGCGGGGCAGACCGTTCGCCGCCGACACATGATCCATGAAGAATTCGATCAGCTCGGGAATATCCTCGCGCCGTTCGGCGAGCGAAGGCACGCGGATCGGCACCACCGAGAGGCGGTGAAAAAGATCCTCGCGGAAAGCCCCCTCCTCGATGAGCCCGGTCAGATCGCGCGCGCTCGACGAGATGATCCGGACATCGACGTGAACGCGCGTCGTGCCGCCGACGCGCTGGAAATTCTGCTCGACCAGCACGCGCAGGATCTTGCCTTGGGTTTCCTTCGGCATATCGGCAATTTCGTCGAGATAAAGCGTGCCGCCATGGGCCTCTTCAAGCGCGCCGACCTTACGGCTGCGGCCATCTTTTCCCTCGATGCCGAAGAGTTCGGTCTCCATCGCGTCCGGCGTGATGGTGGCCGAATTGATGACGATGAAAGGACCCGACGCGCGGGCCGAAGCATCGTGAATCGTGCGGGCCGCAAGCTCCTTGCCGGTGCCGGGCGATCCGGTAATCAGAAGCCTTGAATTGGTCGGCGCGACGCGCTCGATCACTTGCCGCAACTGATTGACGCTGCTTGATTTGCCGACGATCTCATTGACGACGCCGGCCTTGGCCCGAAGCTCCGTCACCTCGCGCTTGAGGCGCGAGGCTTCGAGCGTGCGTTCGGCGATCAGGATCAGGCGATCGGCCTTGAACGGCTTCTCGATGAAATCATAGGCGCCAAGCTTGATGGCGGAGACGGCCGTTTCGATATTGCCATGGCCCGAGATCATGACGACGGGCAAGGCCGGATTCTGATCCTTGATGATCTGCAAGAGCTGCAACCCGTCGAGCCGCGATCCCTGCAGCCAGATGTCCAGAAAGACGAGATGCGGCCGCCGCGCTTCGATCGCGGCCAAGGCCTCATCTGAGTTTTTGGCCGTACGCGTCTCATATCCTTCATCCGAAAGGATGCCGGAAACAATGTCTCGAATATCGGCTTCGTCGTCGACGATTAAAATATCGCTCGCCATGAATCGCTTATGCTCTTTGAGTAGCTGTTTGCATTGATGTGTCGGAGATAATATCCGCGCTGTGCGTTTCCTCACCAAAGGGGAAATAAAGCTTCACGCGCGCACCGTGGCCCGAGGGGGCGTCGAGCAATTCTATCCCTCCCCCATGATCTTCCAGAATTTTTGCGACGATCGGCAGGCCGAGCCCCGTGCCTTCGGCTCTGGTCGTCATATAGGGTTCGAGCAGCCTTTGGCGGTTTTCCTTGGGGAATCCCTTGCCATTGTCGATGATGTTGATTTCGGCGATGCCCTCGGACGACCGCTCCACGGAAACCGAAATATGGCCATGGGCTTCGCCGTCCTCGGTAAGCGCCGATATGCCTTCCGTCGCATTCTTGATGATATTCGTCAAAGCCTGCGACAGAAGCCGCCTGTCGAACCGGCCGAGAATAGGCGTCTCCGGCAAATAGTCCTCGAAGGTGATGTTGGGATGGGCGACGCGCATCAGGAACAAAACTCGGCGCACGCATTCGGTCAGGTCATCGCTTTCGAGATTCGCCTTCGGCATACGGGCGAAGGAAGAAAATTCATCGACCATGCGTTTTATATCATCGACCTGCCGGATGATCGTATCCGTGCATTGATCGAAAATATCGCGTTCTTGTACGATGAGTTTGCCATATTTGCGTTTCAGACGCTCCGCCGAAAGCTGGATGGGCGTGAGCGGATTTTTGATTTCATGTGCGATGCGCCGCGCGACATCGGCCCAGGCGGCGGTGCGCTGTGCCGAAACGAGATCGGTAATATCGTCTAACGTTACAACATAACTTTTATCGCTACGCGCCGTCGGATCGCTCGTCACGCGCACATTGAACAAGCGGTCGCGGCCGGCGCGGCTCACCGCGATCTGCCCCTGGACCAGCCGCGAATGGCTGCCGCGCGCTTCGGTGAGAATGGGTTCGATTTCCGGGAAGACCGATTCGACCGGCTGGCCGACCAATGTTGCCGCCGCTTCGCCGCCTTCCGGAATCAGGCGCTCGGCCGAGGGATTGAGCGCCGTAATCATGCCTTTCGGGCCAACGCCTATGACCGCCACAGGAACTCCGGAGAGAACCGCTTCCGTAAAGGCCCGCCGCTCGTCGATGAGATTGCTTGCCGCGACCAGGCGGTTTTGCTGCAAGCGCAGTTCGGAGGTCATCTTGTTGAAGGTTTCGCCGAGATGGGCGAGGTCGCCTTCCGAGCGGTGGATGGGGACTTGAACATAAAGATTGCCGGTCGCGACCTGATCGGTCGCCGCGATCAGACGCCGGATCGGCGCAACGAGCGTATTGGCGAAGGAGAGCCCGAGCCAGGTCGCAGCCAGAAGCATGATCAGCGAGATCGACACATACATGGTCGCAAAAGCGATCTGGATGGTGCGCCGGTGATTGTCGAAGGCATCGTAGAGGGCGACAAGGCGCGAGGCCTGTTTTGGAAATTCGACCGTAAACGGATCGACCGGGCGGGCCACATAAAGATAGGTGTCGTCGAAAGAGGCGAGCTGGCGCAAGGCCACGAAGGTTCGCCCGTCATCAATAATCGGACAAACCGGCTCATTCTTGCGCGCATCTTCGAAGTCGACGGGCTCCAGCTGCACGATCGTATTGCCCGACGGCGTAGCCGCGTCGACCTTTTCAATGATGGTCCCATCCGGCTTCAACATAGCCGCGGCGGTGAAGCCGAGATATTTGGAACGCGTCCCGAAAAACTCGCGAAACAGCGGCCGGTCGGCCGAATACATCATTTTATTGCGGTCGAGATCGGTTGCAGTCAGCCTTGCTTCCTGAAGCAGGGATTTGCATTCCGCCTCGCGAAACAGGCTCGCCGCGTCGATCGTGTTCAGAATGAAGCCGCGCACGTCTTCGATGAAGGCCGGGTTGAGGCTTCGCTCCAAAGTGGCCGAGCCGACAAGCGCCATGAGAATCGAGGGAACCGCCGCGATGATCGAGAAGAGGCTGACGATCCTGATGTGAAGTCTGGCGCCGGCGACGCGGGCGCGCCATGCCGCCACAAGCGCCCAAGCCTCGGCGACGACAAGGCCGACGAGAATCAGGATGATAAAGATATTCGCGACAAATAGCCCGAGGACAACCGGACTGGTCGGCTGAATCGGCGTGTAATTGGCGAAAATCAGGAAGCTCGCCAAAGCGACGACGAGGGCGAGGATGACGACGAAAGGTCCGAACCGCGTCGTGAACCGGCGCTCGCGTCGGCGGGCTCCGATCGATCGTTGCGCTAAACGCTGGTCACTCATCCACCCTGCCCTTTGCGGGACATCGATCGGCTCAAGGTCTGGCAGCGGCTAAGGTTATCAGTTTTTCGTTGTATGTCTGCCACGGTGTTGCAAGATTGCGACATTTCCGGGGCGCGTCGTGTCATTTCAATCAAAAATCGCAAAACCCGCCGATGAAAAAATCCGATTGCCCGCTTAGAGCGGGATGAAGAAAAGGGTGAGCGGCTTTCCGCCCGCAATCGAGTTTACGCAGATTGCGCAAGCTTATCTGCGCTATCCCGCTCTAAATTATCAGAATCGATCACGTTCATGATTTTTGAGTGATTCAATCTAAAATTATCATGATCTAGCGCGGTGAACGCATCAATCTAATATCGAGATCGCGCACTTTCTTGCGCAATGTATTGCGGTTGAGACCCAAAAGCTCTGCGGCCTTGATCTGATTGCCGCGAGTCGCGGCCAGAGCGGCCGAAATGAGCGGATATTCCAATTCGCGCAAAGCCCGATGATAGAGGCCTGGCGGCGGTAGAACCTCGCCGTGGGATTTGAACAGATCGGCGAAATGCCGCTCCATCGCGCGTGCGAGCGTCGTTACCGGTTCCACATCCTTGCCGTTCGCGACTGCGCCGGCGGCCGGTTCGGCAAAATGCGAGACAAGCGGAAAAGCATCGACCGTAAGCTCGGCCTCGACCAATTGCTCATTGATCGATTCCTGCGGATAAAGCGCGGCGAGACGCCGGATGAGGTTTTCGAGTTCGCGAATATTGCCCGGCCAACGGTAGCGCTTCATATGTTCGAGCGCGCCGGCTTCGAGATGTTTCAGCGGCAGGCCTTCGGCCGCCGTGATCGCAAAGAAATGCCGGGCAAGATCGGCGATATCCTCGGTGCGCTCGCGCAGCGGCGGCAGCCGCAAGGGCACGACATTCAGCCGGAAGAACAGATCCTCGCGGAAGAGGCCCTGCTGGATCAGGATGCGCAGATCCTTGTTGGTCGCGGCGATGATGCGAACATTGGTCTTGATCGGGGTACGGCCGCCGACGGTGGTATATTCGCTCTGCTGCAGGACACGCAGCAGGCGGGTCTGGGCTTCCATCGGCATGTCGCCGATTTCGTCCAAGAACAAAGTGCCGCCCTCGGCCTGTTCGAAGCGGCCCGCCGAGCGCTGATTGGCGCCGGTGAAGGCGCCCTTCTCATGGCCGAAAAGCTCGCTCTCGATCAGGTCGCGCGGAATGGCCGCCATGTTGATCGCGACGAAGGGACCCTTCTTGCGCTTGCCGTAATCGTGTAACGCGCGGGCGACCAGTTCCTTGCCGGTGCCGGACTCACCCGTGATCATCACGGTCAGATCGGTCTGCATCAGCCGCGCCAGCGCCCGGTAGATTTCCTGCATGGCCGGCGAGCGGCCGACCAGCGGCATGCCGTCGAGATCGGCCGGAACCGCATGCACGCGGTTCTTGGGTTCGCTCATCGCGGGCCCGACGATCGAAACGAGTTCGCGCAGATCGAAGGGCTTCGGGAGATAATCATAGGCGCCGCGTTCTGACGCCTTGATCGCGGTCATGAAAGTGTTCTGCGCGCTCATCACGATGATGGGCAGTTCGGGCCTGAGCTTCTTCATCTTGGGCAGAAGCTCGAAGGTGTTTTCATCCGGCATCACGACGTCGGTAATGACGAGATCGCCGTCGCCCGATTGCACCCAGCGCCAGAGCGTCGCCGCCGTACCCGTGGTGCGGACCTCATATCCGGCGCGCGATAAAGCCTGGCTGACCACGGTGCGGATTGCCGAGTCATCATCGGCAACGAGAATATTTCCGTTGGCCATGGACACAAAACCTCCGGGCGGATGTTTAAAAGAAACCGAAAAGTTTAATCGGGCTTCGTGCTTCGGCCATCACGCGGCGCGTACATGGGCATGAGGACCCGGAAGGTGGTTCGGCGCGGGTGGGATTCGCATTCGATGATTCCACCGTGATCGCCAATTATTTTAGCTACCAGTGCAAGTCCGAGGCCAGTTCCCGCCGCTTTGGTGGTGATGAAGGGGTCGAAGAGGTTGGGCAGCACTTCCGGGGAAATGCCCGGCCCGTTGTCGCGCACACAAAATTCCAGAGGCAGGCTGACCGGCGGCGCCGATTCCGAGGTCTTCAGGCGGACGCCCGGCCGGAAGGCGGTCGAGAGCTCGATCTCGCCCTCGTCCGCGCTCTCGCCTATGGCTTCCGCCGCATTCTTCACGAGATTGAGGAAGACCTGGACGAGCTGGTCACGGTTGCCCAGAACCTGCGGCAGCGAGGGATCGTAATTCTCAATGAACCGGATGTGCCGGGCAAAGCCCGCCTGGGAGACTTTCTTCACGTAATCGAGCACGGCGTGAATATTGACGCTCTCGCGCGCGATGGGCCGCTCGTCCGAAAAGGCGCCCATGCGGTCGACGAGCTTGACGATCCGGTCGGTCTCTTCGCAGATCAATTGGGTCAGCGCGCGATCGCTGTCGCTCGCCTCCGCCTCAAGCAATTGAGCCGCGCCGCGGATGCCCGAGAGCGGGTTTTTGATCTCATGCGCCAGCATGGAGGCAAGGGCCGAGACGGAGCGCGCCGCGCCCTTGCGGGTCGCCTGGCGATCCATTTTCTCGGTCATCGTGCGCTCTTGCAGCATGATGACGACGCCGTCGTCGCCCTCGGCGAGCGGCGAGACGAATATATCGACGATCCGCTCGCCCACCGCCCATGGCAAGCCGAGATCGACGCGATATTCGCTGATCGCCGCGCCGCGCGTCATCACCTGATCGATCAGGGAAAACAGAGGCGATCCAGGCGGCAGAAAATGCGCAAGGCTTTGATGGCGCAAAGTCGCCCGGCTGGTCCCGAAGAAGATTTCGGCCGCCGCATTGACGCCCGCGATCGTACCGTCGAGCGCCAGCGAAAGGATCGGATGCGGCAAAGCATCGAGCAGTTTGACGGTCTCGCTTTGCTCCGTGTCGTAGGATTCAGTTTGCATCGAATCCGCGTGCATGGACTGATCTTGCAAGTCCAATTGTGAGATCCTCATGCCGCGGCACTCGCCGGAACATGATCGAAGAGTGCGCCCAGCATGGCTTTGACCGCATTTGGGTTTTCGCTCGTCACGAGCTTCTGGCGAAACTCCCGCCCATAAAGCATATGCGAATGCGAGGCATAAGCTGCAAGATGTTTGCGGGCATGGCGCAAGCCTTGAGACGTGCCGAAAAGATCGAGCAATGTTTCGTAATGCTCGAGCACGGCCGCCTTACGGGCTTCCAGAGGCGTCTCGCGCCTTTCGCCGGTGGCCAGATAATGCGCGGCTTCGCCGACGAACCAGGGCTGTCCCAGCGCGGCGCGGTCGATCATGACGGCATCGGCGCCCGAGGCTGCGCGCATGGCGGCGGCATCTTCGAGGCTTGCGCAATCGCCATTGGCGACGACGGGAATGGAGACGGCCTCTTTGACCCGCCGGATCGCGGTCCAATCGGCTTGACCTCGAAAAAACTGACAGCGGGTGCGGCCATGGACCGTCACCATGGCGATACCTTCCGCCTCGGCGCGGCGTGCCAGTTCGGGCGCGTTGCGCGAGGCATCGTCCCAGCCGAGACGCATTTTCAGCGAGACCGGAAGCCTCGTCGCGGCCATTGTCGCGCGGATCAGGCGCACCGCCTGATCGAGATCGCGCATCAAGGCCGAACCCGCTTGGCCACCCGTGACGCGCTTCACCGGGCAGCCCATGTTGATGTCGATCATCGAAGCCCCGGCCTGTTCGGCGAGGCGCACCGTCTCGCCCATCCGGGCCGGGTCGCAGCCGGCGATCTGGACGATATGGAGATCGATCCCCTCGCCTTCCGCCCGCAGCCTTGTCTCGACCGCGCCACGGCCGTGATCCTCGGCATAAACCATTTCGGACATCACGAGAGCGGCGCCAAAACGCCGGGCGATCCGGCGCATGCCGAGATCGGTCACGCCGGCCATGGGCGCGAGGATGGCGCGGCTTTCGAGATGCAAAGGACCAACGTGAAAGCCTAGGCTTTCAGCAGCATTGCTTAAATTTTGAGCAGAAGGCACCATGCCCATATGATAGTCAAATGCCGCCGCGCGGCAACTGCCATCATGACACAGGCAGGTCATGAGCGATGAAAAGTTTGACGTCCTGCTTAAAAGGCAAGATCAAACGGCTGCGCTCACGCAAAGCCCCTTGCCGATTTCATGTGGCCGATGATGAAAGATTATGATCTTGCCATTTTAGTCGTCGCGGCCGGACGCGGGTCGCGCGCGGGCGAAGGCCTGCCGAAACAATATCGGCCTCTGGCCGGACGGCCCCTGCTTGCGCATACATTGTCCGCATTGCTGGATGTCGCGTCAGATGCGCGCATTCTCACCGTTATTCATCCGGACGATCGCGATCTCTACGAAAACTGCGTCGCGTCTCTGGACAAGACGCAGGCAGAGCGGCTCGTGCCGCCGGTGCATGGCGGCGCCACTCGCCAAGATTCTGTGCGCGCGGGGTTAGAGGCTTTGGCAGGCGAAAAAGCGCCGCCGCATATCGTCTTGATTCAGGATGGCGCACGGCCTTTTCCGAACGAGGGTCTGATTGCGCGGGCGCGGGCGGCAGCGCTCGACCATGGCGCGGCGGTGCCGGCGCTGCTTGTGATCGATACGATCAAGGAAGTGAATGAGACAGGTAGAATTATTGCGACCCCTGCCCGCGCGGCTTTGCGCGCGGTGCAGACGCCGCAGGCCTTCCGCTTCGATCTGATATTGGCCGCGCATCGCAAAGCAGCCGAAGCCGGCGAAAATGGATTGACGGATGATGCCGCCATCGCCGAATGGGCGGGACATGCCGTCCATGTCTTCGAAGGAGAGATCGACAATATGAAAGTCACCAGCGCCGAGGACCTCGCCACAGCCGAGAGGCGTTTCTTGAAGGATCTCCCCGATGTGCGGATTGGGCAAGGCTATGATGTTCATGCCTTCGGGCCAGGCGATCATGTCTGGCTCGGCGGTTTGAAGATCCCGCACGATCATTCGCTTCTCGGCCATTCCGACGCGGATGTTCTGGCGCATGCCATCACCGACGCGTTGCTGGGCGCGATCGGCGACGGCGACATCGGCAGCCATTTTCCGCCTTCCGACCCGAAGTGGAAGGGCGCGGCGTCCGAAATCTTTCTGGCGGCGGCGGCGGAAGCGGTGCGGGCGCGCGGCGGCATGATCGCGCATATAGATGCAACCGTCGTCTGCGAGCGGCCCAAAATCGGCCCGCATCGCGATGCGATCCGCGAAAGCATTGCCAAGATCGTCGGGATCTCGCTCGACCGCGTCGCGATCAAGGCGACGACCTCGGAACGTCTCGGCTTCACCGGGCGCGAGGAAGGCATGGCCTCGATGGCGCTTGCAACGGTGCGTCTGCCGCTTTAGAGACCCGTTATCAGTTTATTCCAGGCGAAATTCGCCGAGGGCCTATGTCGCGCATCACATTCGATCCTGCCCAAAGCGGCGGCCGCCCTTGCATCAGGGGGCTCCGCATCCGCGTCAAGGACGTGTTGGAATTGCTCGCGGCTGGCACAACCGAAGCGGAAATCTTGTCTGATTTTCCCTATCTTGAACCTGACGACATACGCGCATGCCTCGCCTTCGCAGCCGAGGAGGTAGATCATCCGATTCTACGGGCGATCCCAGTTTGAAGTTTTTGGTCGATGCCCAACTGCCTCCCGGTTTGGCGCGCGAACTCCAGGACAAGGGGCATACTGCTGACCATGTTTGCGATGTCGGATTGCTGCAAGCTTCAGATCAGGCCATCTTACACTTTGCCATTGAGAACGGATACGCGATCATCACCAAAGACGAGGACTTCGCTCCATGGCATCGCAAAGACGAGCCGAAACTTATCGTCATCTGGGTACGCATCGGTAATTCGTCGCGACGCGTTTTGCTCGAACGATTCATCCCTCTCGTCCCGAACATCCTGGCTCTCATCGAGACCGGGGAAACCCTGATTGAAATCAGATAGACGCATGTTTCCTAACGACCTAGAACAAAAAGCCGCGGCGCTCGTCGCGCTTTATACGGAGCGCCGCCTGACGATCACGACGGCCGAGTCCTGCACCGGCGGCCTCGTTGCCGGGCTGATCACCCAGATCCCCGGTTCATCCACCGTACTCGACCGTGGCTTCGTGACTTATTCGAATGCCGCGAAAGTCGATTGCCTCGGCGTGCATCCGCTCTTGATCGACACATGGGGCGCCGTCAGCGCGCAGACGGCGCATGCCATGGCTGTTGGCGCGCTTGCGCATGCCGGAACCGATGTCGCGGTCTCGATCACCGGCATCGCAGGCCCCGACGGCGGCTCGCCGGAGAAGCCCGTGGGTCTCGTCCATTTTTGCTGCGCGCATAGCAACGGCAAATCCATCGCCGTCGAAAAGCGCTATGGCGATTTGGGCCGCGAGGGCATCCGGCTCGCATCCGTCGCAACCGCGATCGAGCTTTTGTTTGAAGTGATAAAGTAAGTTTTGCCGGCCAGACCTCTTGCCACTCAGAACTCCTGCCAGCCGTCGTCGCTGACCGGGGCGCCGTTCACGACCGCCTTGGTCGCGCGCACGGGCCGCGCTTGCGCACTATGCGCATCGGGCCTCACCGTTTTCGCCGGCGGCCGGAAGGCATGCGGGGCGACTTTCCGCAACTCGCGGCGGATCGGATCATTGTCTTTCGTCTGGCCGATATGGAATTGCCCGACCAGACCCGAAAGCTGATCGGTTTCCTGCGACAGCGAATGGCTTGCCGCCGTCGATTCCTCGACCATGGCGGCGTTTTGCTGCGTCACCTGATCCATCTGGCTGACCGCCGTATTGACCTGCTCCAAACCTGTCGCCTGCTCTTGAGCGCCGACCGCGATCTCGGCGACGATCCCGTTAATCTGCGCCACTTGCATCATGATCCGATCGAGCGATTTGCCGGTCTCGGCGACGAGCTTCACGCCATGATCCACTTGCGTCGTCGAGGCCAAGATCAGGCTCTTGATCTCTTTCGCCGCTTCCGCCGAGCGCTGCGCAAGGGCGCGCACTTCGGACGCCACCACCGCGAATCCTCTGCCCGCGTCGCCTGCCCGCGCGGCCTCGACGCCCGCGTTCAGCGCGAGCAGATTGGTCTGGAACGCAATCTCGTCGATGACGCCGACGAACTGCCTGATCTGCTGCGCCGAGTTGGCGATCGCCTCCATCGCATCGACGGCTTCGCGCACCACGACGGCGCTTTTCTTTGCATCCTCGTCGGCGGAAGCGACGACCTGGCGGGCATGGCGCGCGCCTTCGGCCGATCTCTTCACCGTCGCGGTGATTTCATCGAGCGCCGCCGCGGTTTCTTCGAGACTCGCCGCCTGCGGTCCGGGGCGGCGCGACAGATCGTTGGAAGCCTCCGATATTTCTTGCGTGCCGGCCTGAATCGCATCGGTGCCGCGGGTCACGCTTTGCATTGCGACTTCGAGTTGCCCCATGGCCGCGTTGAAATCGGCTTGCAGCTTGCGATAAACTTCGGGCATCTCCGCCGTCATGCGATAGGTTAGATCCTTGCTGGCCAATTTAGATAGGCCGACGCCGATCGAATCCACGACGATCGCGCGTTCTTGCCGGATCGCTCCCTGGCCCGCCTCTTCGGCGCGGCGGCGCTGATCGCTCAGGGTTTCAAGATAGACGGAGATGGCAAGATCCATGTCGAGCATGGCGGCTTTGACGAGGCTCGATAAAGCTTGCGCGACGCCCTCGGGCCGGCTCTTGGCCATTTGCATGAGCTGCGGCCATTGTTTCTTCACGACGGCATGAATGAGTTGCTCTATGACCAGAGCATAGCCGCCGATATACCAGCGCGGCTCCAGCCCGATGCGCGCATGAGTCTGGCCAATGCGGCGGACCGCGTTCGCATAATCTTCGGTGAAATCGGCGGCGGCGATGATCGCCCAATGCCGCTCCTGATGGCCTTGAGCCGTCGCCATGTGGCGATCGTCGCTAAAGAACTTGCGGGTGGCGGGTGTAACCCTGACCTTGTCGTAGAATACCGTGAGCGCCGGGCCGATCGCCTGAGCGATGAGCGGCTGCAGATTCTTGAGCGCGGTTCGCGTCGCCTGATCTATTCCCAAAAACTGAAGGCGTTCATTTAAGCAATCTTGGCTGCGTGTTGCGTCGGTCATCTGTATATTCCCCTATTCGAAAAAATTTGCTTCGTTGCATGCACAGGTATTTTTCAACAAGTTCGACTCGGAGCGGGCGGCTGATGAAGAAGCCTTGCGCAAAATCACACCTATAGCTGGAGAGCATCTTGTATTGTTCCTCCGTTTCGATACCTTCGGCGACGACCTGAATTCCAAGACTATGCGCGAGATTGATGATCGCGCTGATGATGATCTCGTCGCCTTTGCGCTGGTCGAGACCACGCACGAAACTTTTGTCGATTTTGATGCGGCTCACCGGAAATCGCTGCAAATGCGACAAGGATGCAAATCCGGTCCCGAAATCATCGAGCGCTATTCGAACACCAAGTTCGTGGATGGCGTCCAGCGATCTTCCAATTCCATCGACGGCGCGATCGAGAAGCACATTCTCAGTGACCTCGATCTCCAGATCCCGGGGCTCAAGACCAAAGCGCGAAATCGTCGAACGGATCGTATGGACAAAGTCCTGTTGAAGCAGTTGCGCAGCCGCCACATTGACGGCGACCGGACCCGATTCAATCCGCCGCTTCCTGAGGTTCCTTAAAGCCATCAGCGCTTTTTCCAGCACCCGGCGTCCGAGCTCGACGATCAAGCCGGCCTCTTCCGCGACGGGTATGAATTCGGCCGGCGCAACCGGTTGCCCGGCATGTTGCCAGCGCGCGAGCGCCTCGAAGCCGGAATGCCGGCCAGTGCTGAAATCTGTCTGGGGCTGTAGCGCGATTTCGATTTCGTCGCGCGCTATCGCCGCGCGCAGCGCTTCGGCAAGCGCATTGTCCCTGTCCACGCGTTCGCGCAGGCTAGGCTCGAAGACGCAATACGTTCCTCGGCCACGCGCTTTTGCCTCGTAGAGCGCGATGTCCGCATGTTTTAGCAGGTCTTTGGGCGTGCCGCCGTCTTTATGGAGAAAGGCGACACCGAAGCTTGACGCGCAGGCAAGGGATTGCGCTCCCACCTCGACCGGGCGCTTGGCGACAGCAACCAGCCTCTTCACCAGCCGCAGCGCATCGTCCTCATCGGTCAGATTCGACAAAATCAACGCGAACTCGTCCCCGCCCAAACGGGCCACGACATCATGTCTGCGCACGGCATCGTGGAAACGCTCTGCGATGCAGACGAGCACCTCGTCGCCGACCTGATGCCCGAGCGTATCGTTGACGCTCTTGAAACCGTCGAGGTCGGCGATGATCAAGGCAGCGATGACATGCGGGCGTTGTTTGGCGGAAAGAGCCTGTTCCAAACGGTCGAGCAGGGCGCGACGGTTGAAGAGCCCCGTCAACGGATCACGCTCGGCTTGGCGGCGAATGGAATCCTCCGCCAGCTTGAGTTCCGTAATATCGGTGCGGACGCCGACGACGTGCCCGTTGGCCGATCTCCGTTCTTGAACCAGCACCCAGCGCCCGCTGGCGAGCTGCTGAATGACGCGCTTGCCCGGATCCTTGTGCTCTTTTATCTGAGCGGCAATCCAGGCTTCCTGAGATGCAGGGGCGTATCTCGAAAAGACGAACTGCCCGTTTTCGACTCCCAATCGGAGCAGGTCTTCATAGCTTATGCCTTCCTGGATCGCGTGTGCCGTCTCCCTGTAAATCTCTTTGAAGGCTGCGTTGCACAGGATCAGCCGGTCATCGGCGTCGAAGGCCAAGATCGCATCAGGGACGGATTCGAGAACGTCCCAGAGAAGCGCCTCGGCCTTTTTTCGTTTCAGATTTTCTTCGGCACGGCTCGCCTCGGCGAGCTTGCGCTTGGTGATGTCATAACGGATCGAGACATATCCGCTGATAACGCGCTTCGCATTCCACTTCGGCGCAATCGTCGTATCGACCCAATATAATGCGCCGTCTTTTGCGCGATTGCAGATATCGCCATGCCATATCTGGCCGGAGGAAATCACCGTCCAAAGCTGGGCGAAGAATTCACGCGGATGATAGTTTGAGTTGAGGATGGCATGCGTTCTGCCGATCAGCTCTTCGCGTGAATATTGGCTGATCTCGCAAAACGGATCGTTGACGTTGACGATGATGCCTTCGGCATCGGTCACAGCCGCGATCGTATGTCGATTGAGCGCATCCTTGTAGGAGATGAGCTCCAATTCGGCATCCAGCATAGCCGCGGCATTGCACGTAGAAGCTTTGCCGTAGCGCTCGACGTCGCTACCGGTGCCTAGAGCCTCACTGTTGAGCTGGCTCTTCCCATCGTTGGCATGTTGCGCATCGGAAAGTCGGGCATTGCGTTCCAGCGCAGCCTGACGGCGGGCGGAATTCTCTTTGCAACCGTCGGACTTTGTGTCGAAGTGCACAGGTGCCTCCATTCACTATGCACGGTACCGTACATATGAGTCCTTTTGATATGGTTAATGGACGGACCTAGAATGCGAAAAGGCTTTGCCGACAAGGCAGAGAATTCATCCGGCAAATGGGAAGTTCGCAATCGTGTGATTCTGTCGTTGCGACCTGCGGCGCAAGAGTTCCTGCACACTCGGCTTGTGACGAAAAAGCTGAAGTCCGGTCAGATTATTTATGAAGACGGGAAGCCTTGCACCCATGCCGTCTTTCCGCACGACGGCGTTATTTCGATCGTCGCTCACATGGATACCGGACGCAGCGTCGAAAAGGCGTCGATAGGCAAAGAGGGCTTTCTTGGCTTTGGATTGTTGGCGGGCGCTTCGAATGCAATGGGCACCTCCATCGTCCGGGTTCCCGGCTACGCCTCTTGGCTCAGCGTCGAAGATTTGAAGGAAGCGCGGGAAGAATTCATTTGCGTGGGCGAAGCGATGCTCGGCTACGCAAAAGCGCTGATTTTCCAGCTTATGGAATCCGTCGCCTGCAATAGCTTGCATTCGGCCGACCAAAGAATTGCCCGGCTGCTCCTGCACACGCATGACCGGATGGCAGATGATACGTTCGAACTCACCCAAAAGACGATTTCCGACGCGCTTGGACTGCGCCGGGCAACTGTTGGATCGGTGTGCTCAAATCTCCAAAAGAATGGTGCAATTCGCTATACGAGAGGTGACTTGAAAATCACCGACCGGAAGAAGTTGGAGAAGGCTTCGTGCGAATGCTACCAGCGCATACGCGCGGCATCCTTATAAATTAAGCCAGGACAGCTGAGCCCCCGCCGCATATCGAGCCGCCGCGTAAGCTCTCGACCTTGCAGGAAGCTAAGGCCCGTCCGCCCGCGGCCCGACACCATGAGTCAATAAAGCGACGGCATGGCGCGCAATCTCTTCGGCGCCGATGCGGCGCCGGGCTGGATCGTTGCGCCAGATTTTCGCGAAAGCCAATGGCAGAAGCGTCAGGCCAAGCAGAGCCGGAATCACCAATGACGGCTCCAGATCCGCATTCAGTTGCCCCGCTTCCTGCCACTTGGCAATGCGGCGCCCCAATGCCTTTTGATGCGCGTCGCCAAAACGCTCGTGCATGCGCTGCTTTAAAATACCGCCCTCGCTGACAACGTCACGCACCCAAAGCGGAGCAAACCACGGATGCTCGGTTGCGACGTCGACAAGGCGTTGCGCCAGTTGCGTGATCGCGGCGACCGGATCGCTGGCATTCGCCTCGAACACGCCACCGATCGCGGCGCGCAAAGGCAGAAAGCGCTCGTCTATGACGACATCGATCAATTGCTCACGGGTCTTGAAATAATAATGGACCATCGCAGGCGTCACGCCCGCTTCGCGTGCGATATCGCCAAGCGTCGTGTTGAGGATACCCTGCCGGGCGAAAAGCGTAAGCGCCGTGTCGAGCAGCCGGCCGCGCTGCTCCGCCCCGCTCGCCCCGCCCGCCGGCCGGCCAGGCCGGCGTAGCGCGGTCGTCTGCGATGCGCCGGACTTCACGATGTGCGCCACAGGTTTAGCCATTTCTTTCGCCGTCATATCCGTTTTCATCCCCGTAGTTTGACAGACTCATACGGCGGCCAATATATTAATCTATGAATTAATTAATTCAAGAAATCGAGCTCAGCCATGGACGCCGATACTACCGTGCCGACCGAAAGCCTGCCCGAGCGGGAGCACCCGCCGCTTCGGATCATCTTTCCGGCCTTGCTGCTCGTCATGCTGCTGGCGGCGCTCGATCAGACCATCGTCTCGACCGCCTTGCCGACCATCGTCGGCGACCTCGGCGGCCTTGAGAGCCTTTCCTGGGTGGTCACGGCCTATCTGCTGAGCACGACTATCGTTATGCCGCTCTATGGCAAATTCGGCGATCTCTTCGGGCGCAAGATCGTCCTGCAAGCTGCGATAGGACTGTTTCTCGTCGGATCGGCGCTCTGCGGCCTTTCGCAGAACATGACTGAACTCATCCTGCTGCGCGCCTTGCAGGGCCTGGGCGGCGGCGGCCTGCTGGTCACGACTTTGGCTGCCATCGGCGACGTGGTTCCGCCTGCCAACCGCGGACGTTATCAAGGCGTCTTCGGCGGCGTCTTCGGATTTGCGACGATCATCGGACCTTTGATCGGCGGTTTCCTCGTCGAGCATCTGTCCTGGCATTGGATTTTCTACATAAACCTGCCGCTCGGCATAGGCGCACTGATGGTGATCGGCGCCGCTTTCCGGCCGCATACCACGCATGTGAAACATAAGATCGATTACGCGGGCGCGGCCTTTCTCGCGCTGTCCTTGACCTGCATCATACTGTTCACGAGCCAAGGCGGCGTCATTCTGCCGTGGGACTCACTGCAACTCTGGGCGACACTCGGCCTCGGGCTCATCGCGACCGCTGGTTTCATCTATGCCGAACGTGGCGCGAGCTAACCGATCATGCCGCTTGAGCTTTTCAAGCACCGCACGTTTCTGCTGACCAGCCTGATCGGCTTCATCGTCGGCATATCTTTGTATGGATCGATGACGTTCCTGCCGCTCTATCTGCAGGTCGTCAAAGGCTCGAGTCCTTCCGAGGCAGGCATGCAATTGCCGCCGCTGATGGGCGGCCTTCTGGTCATGTCGGTGGTGAGCGGCCGCGTCATCAGCAGGCTTGGAAAATATCGCTTCTTTCCGATCGCGGGCACTTTGCTTGTCAGCATTTCGATGATCCTGCTTGCCACTCTAGAGATTTCCTCGCCGCTTTGGCTCTTGTATCTTTACACGAGCCTGCTCGGCGCTGGCCTCGGGATGGTCTTGCAGGTGCTCGTTCTGGCCGTGCAGAACACGGTCGCGTTCAAGCATATGGGCGTAGCGACCTCCGGCGTGACCCTGTTCCGCTCGATCGGCGGCTCGGTCGGCGTCGCCGCCTTCGGCGCGGTCTTTTCCGGCGGCCTTCACGCGCGGCTTGCCACGCTCTTTCCACAAGGCGCCGGATCGCTGAACTCGATCAATGCCACCACGGTACATCAATTGCCGGAGGGGCTCCGCGACCAATATCTGCAAGCCTTCGCCGGATCGCTGCATATGGTCTATTTCGCAGCGGCCTGCGTTGTGGTGCTTGCCTTCGCGCTCGCGTGGCTGATCGAAGACGTTCCGCTGCGAGATAAATAACGCCAGCTAGCTTTGTTTAGCCGCGTTTCCTTCACGCGAACCGGTATCCACTTCGCTTGAAAACGCTATCCACGCCCATAGACCACATCGGCGCGCTGCTCGAAGGCCGCCGCGAATTTGCGGAAGGCTGCATCAAACACGCCGCCGACCACGGCGGCCAGCACACGGCTCTTGAACTCATTGGCGATCGCGAAATCGACGCGGCAGAGAGTGGTGCCCGTCTTCTCGTCCACCTCGTCGGTGAAGTTCCAATGGTTTTCGAGAGACTTGAACGGCCCG
>JAATEW010000310.1 GCA_015655535.1 Hyphomicrobiales bacterium
ACACGGGACGACCATGGCTTCGTCCTCATTCTCGGCCGTCGACGAAGCCGAACGCCCGACCGTGCAGGTCGGCGATCCTTTCTCGGAAAAGGTTTTGCTCGAGGCCTGCCTTGAATTGATGGCGTCCGGCGCGGTCGTCGCGATCCAGGACATGGGCGCGGCGGGGCTCACCTCTTCCGCCGTCGAGATGGGTGCCAAGGGCGATCTCGGCGTCGAGCTCGATCTCGATTCCGTGCCTTGCCGCGAGCCCAATATGTCGGCCTACGAGATGATGCTGTCGGAAAGCCAGGAGCGCATGCTCATGGTGCTGCATCCGGAAAAGCGCGAAGAGGCCGAGGCGATTTTCCGCAAATGGGGGCTCGATTTCGCGATCATCGGCAAGACCACGGATAATCTGCGCTTCGTCGTGAAGCACCAGGGCGAGATCAAGGCCGATCTGCCGATCAAGGAGCTGGGTGATGAGGCGCCGCTTTACGATCGCCCGCATGTCGCGCCGAAGAAGCTGCCCATTATAAACGCCGCGGATGTAACCCCGCCGATCGACAATGCCGAGGCCTTGAAGCGGCTTCTGGCGACGCCCGATCTTTGCAGCAAGCGCTGGATCTGGGAGCAATATGATCAGTTCATTCTGAGCAATACGGTTGCAGGCCCCGGCGGCGACGCCGCCGTCATCCGGCTCGATGGCGAGCCAGATGAGGCCTCGGGCGCCATGGCGACGCCTGGTCTCGCTTTTACGACCGATGTCACGCAGCGCTATTGCGAAGCCGACCCCTATGAGGGCGGCAAGCAGGCCGTGGCGGAAGCCTGGCGCAATCTCTCAGCCGTCGGCGCCTTGCCGCGCGCGGTGACGGATAATCTCAATTTCGGCAATCCGGAAAAGCCCGAGATCATGGGGCAGCTCGTCGCCTGCCTCGACGGCATAGGCGAAGCGTGCCGTGCCCTCGACTTCCCGATCGTCTCGGGGAATGTCTCGCTTTATAACGAGAGCGCCGGACAGGACATTCTGCCGACGCCCGCAATCGGCGGGGTCGGCACGCTGGAGGATGCGAGCCGGACGCAAAACATCGCCTTCATGCGGCCGAATGATTCGATCCTGCTGATTGGCGAGACAAGGGGCTGGCTTGGCCAATCGCTCTACCTGCGCGACATCTGCGGCCGGGAGGAGGGCGCGCCACCCCCGGTCGATCTCGCCGCCGAAAAGAAGAACGGCGACTTCGTCCGCGGCCTGATTCGCAACCGGGCACTGACAGCCGCGCATGATATTTCGGACGGCGGCTTCGCCGTGGCGCTCGCCGAAATGGCCATGGCTGGCAACATCGGCGCGACGGTCGAAATCGACGCGGCGATCCCGCCCCATGCTTATTTCTTTGGGGAAGACCAAGCGCGCTATATCGTCACAGCGGCTCCGGATAAGGCAAATGCGATCTTGATGGAATCTCAACAGGCAGGCGTTGCCTGTAAAATCATCGGTTTGACTGGGGGGAATGCGTTGACCATCGGGGGCGCCACGGCCATATTATTGGATGACCTGAGGCGGGGCCATGAAGCGTGGCTTCCGGACTATATGGGACGTTTCCATTCTTAAGGGTTTTTCCGGCGGCAGTTCCTTGCGCGCCTCAGCCCACGACGAGGACTAAAGCTATGCCTATGGAAGGATCAGAAATCGAGCGGCTCATCAAGGAAGGTATTCCGGACGCCCGGGTCCAGACCACCGATCTCGTCGGCGACAAGGATCATTGGGCCGCTGTCGTGATCTCCTCCGAGTTCACCGGCAAGAGCAAAGTCCAGCAGCACCAGATCGTCTATAAGGCGCTCGGCGCCCACATGGGTGGCGTGCTCCATGCTTTGCAGCTCACGACCTACGCACCCAAGGCCTAAACACAAACGTAACGCGGTTTGACCGCGACAGCATCAACCAAGCGAAAGGACATAGCTATGTCTGGCGTTAATGACCTCATCAAATCCATCGTCGACAAGAATGACGTCGTCCTCTTCATGAAGGGCACCCCGAATTTCCCGCAATGCGGCTTCTCGGGCCAATGTGTTCAAATTCTCGGCTATCTCGACGTGAACTACGAGCACGTCAATTGCCTCGAGAACGACGAAATCCGCCAAGGCATCAAGGATTTCTCGAGCTGGCCCACGATTCCTCAGCTCTACATCAAGGGCGAGTTCATCGGCGGCAGCGACATCCTCAAGGAAATGTTCCAGTCGGGCGAACTCGCCTCGACCTTCGCCGCCAAGGGCATCGAATATAAGGTCCCGGCCCCGCCGAAGCAGCCCCAGAAGGCGTAATCGCGGCGCCTCATCTTTTCGGAAGAATATCGTCATGGCCGGGCTTGTCCCGGCCATTTGCGTTTGGCCCACCGCTACGGTCGTAACCTCTTTCCCGCATGCTGAAACTCGCGGGCAACGCGGGCGCGCCAGCATGGCCGCATGACGAAAACAGCTCAGCGCCTCCTCGCCAATATTCAGGATTTGGCCCCTGACCTCGCCGCGCGCGCGGCCGACATGGAGGCCGCGCGCCGCATCCCGCTCGACCTCGTGGACATGCTGAAATTCATGGGCGCCTTCCGCGTACTTGTACCCCGCTCCCACGGCGGCCTGGAGTTCGACCTGCCGTCGGCTTTGGACATCATCACGGCTCTCGGCCGAATTGACGGATCCATAGGCTGGACCGCGATGATCGGCATCGGGGGCGGCCTCTTTGCCCCTTTGCTCCCCCGGGAAATCTATAAGCAAATCTATGAAAATGGCCCGGACGTGATCTTCGCCGGCTCGATCCAGCCAGCCGGTACGGCCGAAGCCGTGCAGGGCGGCTGGCGCGTCAACGGACGCTGGCCCTTCGCAAGCGGTTGCCAACACGCCGATTGGATGGGCGGGTTCTGTATCATGACGAAGGACGGGAAGCCGCTTCCAGGGCCAGTGGAAGGCACACCGCTCATCCGCGGCTGTTTCCTGCGGGCCCGCGACTGGTCGATCGAGGATACCTGGCACGTCGCCGGGCTCAAAGCCACGGGCAGCCACCACATCGTGCTGAAGGACGTCACAGTCCCCGACACGCATTTCTTCGATCTCACCAACTCCGCGCCTTGCGTTCAAGCACCGCTTGCGCGCGTCGTGCAGCAAGTGTTTCCCTTATTGCATTCCGCCAATGCCATCGGCGTCGCCGAGGGCGCCTTGGACGAACTCGTCGCGCTTGCCAATGCTGGACGGCAGCAGTTCAGAGCCATGGCGCCGCTCAGCGAGTCGGAAATGTTCCAGGCCGAACTCGGCCGCGCCGCCGCCGATCTCCGCGCAGCCCAGGGGTTTCTGCAAATGCAGGCGGCGAGCCATTGGCGCCACGCCCTCGCCGGAACATTGCAGGATGAAGCTTTTCTCACGCAAGCCTTGCAAACCGGAGCATGGATCGTCACCACGGCCACGCGTATCGCCGAAACCTGCTACAGGCTCGCCGGCGGGATCGCGCTCTACGAAACCTCGCCGCTGCAACGCCGCCTGCGCGACATGCAGGCAGCATCGCAGCATTATGCCGTGCAACAACGCCATTATGTCGCCGCCGGGAAGATGCTTTTGGGCAATCCCGAGATCGGCAAGAAAGCACTTGCCGCGTGAAGCATAGACACGGACCGGGACCGCGAACGGGCCGCAATTTCGGCCCGCGAGGCTACAGCCGTAACCTCTCCCCCTGACGCTGAAACGCGCTCGAAACGCAGGCTTCGTAGCCTCACGACATGACAAAAACAGTCCAACATCTCCTCGCCAATATTCAGGACTTGGCCCCTGACATCGCCGCCCGCGCGGCCGAGATCGAAGCCGGACGGCGGATACCGCCCGACATCGTGGAAAAGCTGAGATCGATCGGCGTCTACCGCACGCTCGTGCCCAAATCTCATGGCGGGTTTGAGCTCGATTTGGCCTCGGCCGTGGACGTCATCGCGGCGCTGAGCCGCATCGACGGGTCCCTCGGCTGGTCGGCGATGGTCGCGACAGGCGGTCAGGTCTTCGCGCCTCTGCTCTCGAAAGACATGTATAATCAAGTCTATGCGAAGGGTCCGGATGTCGCCTTCGCAGGCTCGGCAAGGCCAACCGGTACCATGGAGGCCGTTCCTGGAGGCTGGCGCGTCAATGGACGCTGGCCCTTCATGAGCGGCTGCCTTCACGCCGATTGGATAGCCACCTTCTGCATCGCCATCAAAGACGGCAAACCCATCCAGGGACCCGTGCCCGGCATACCTGCCATTCGCGCCTGCATATTGCCCGCACAGGAATGGCAGATCGAGGATACATGGCATGTCATGGGCCTCAAGGGCACCGGCAGTCACGACATACTCCTCAAAGACATGATCGTCGCCGACGCCTCTGCCGTCGATCTAGCCAATGCCACGCCCTGCATCCCGGCACCGCTTGCGCGCGGTTTGCAGAATGTCCTGCCCCTGCTGCATAGCGCCAATTCCGTGGGCATGGGCCAAGGCGTCTTGGACGATCTCACCGCCGTGGCCAGGGGCGGACGGCAGCAGTTCAACGCCGCCGTGCCGCTGCGCGATTCGGAACTCTTCCAAGCCGGGCTTGGGCACGCCGCTGCCGAGTTGCGAGCTGCCGAAGCGCTGCTTCAAAGCGAGGCCGCGCGCTATTGGCGCTATGCGCTTGCCGGAACATTGCAGGAGGCAGCGCTTCTCACGCGGGCAAGGCAGACCTCGGCCTGGATCACAAGCACATGCGCGCGCATCGCCGAAGTCTGTTTCAGGCTTGCTGGCAGCGCGGCAATCTATGAGAGCTCACCGTTGCAGCGGCGGCTGCGCGATCTTCAAACGGCGGCGCAGCATTATACGGCCCAGGAAAGACATTACGCGATCGCCGGCCAGCAGCTCCTGCGGGAGGACGCGGCGGAGGCGCCCAAGGCGACGCTCGTCGCGTGAGTCCCGGGCCGCGGGCCTAACTATGCTGCGCCGCCGTGATCAGCGCCGCGGCCTCTGGCGAATCCCATTTGGCGGGACCGGCCATCGTGCCGATCTCGCAGCCGTCCTTGCCGACCAGAATCGTCGTCGGCAGGCCCATGATCCCGCCCTTTTGCTTCAGGACCTGAAACACATCGGCCTTCGGATCGGCGTAGAAGCCGAGCTTCTCGACCCCAATTTCGCCGAAAAAGCTCTTCGCCTTGTCGAGACGCGACGTATCCATATTGACTGCCACAACCTCGAAGTCGTCGGAGCCGAGACTGGCCTCGAGCCGGTCGAGCGACGGCATTTCCTGGCGGCATGGCACGCACCAGGTCGCCCAGAGATTGAGGAGCACCAGCCGGCCCTTGAAGGCGGCAAGGCTGGTTTTTGCGCCATCCGGACCATTAAAGGTAAGATCCGGCAAGGATTTGGGCGCAGAATTGAGGTTCAAGGCGGCCACTTCGCCATGAACGAGCGGTTTCAGCCGCGCAGTCAGATCCTTTTCAGGCGCGCATTTGGCCGCGTCGGCCGCGGCTTCCTTGCTGTCAGGCTTGCCCATCCCGTATAGGACGGCACCCAAGGCGGCGATGACGAGCGCCGCCCCCGCTAAAATCGGCACGAGCCGCGATTTCGTCCGGGCGGTGGGTTCACCAGGTTTTTGAGGGTCGTCGGTCATGAGGCCTTTGTCAGAGCACGAGACTAAAAGAGCGAGACGATGAGTAACAAGATGTGGGGTGGACGGTTCGCGGAAAAACCCGCCGCCATCATGCAGGAGATCAACGCCTCGGTCGGCTTCGACTACAAGCTCGCCGCGCAGGATATCGCGGGCTCGCTCGCCCATGTCGAAATGCTGGCGCAAACGGGCCTTGTCTCGCGCGAGGACGCCGAAGCGATTTCGCGGGGCTTAGCCGAAATTCGCGGCGAAATCGAGAGCGGCGCTTTCACCTTTTCGCCAGAACTCGAAGATATTCATATGAATATCGAGTCGCGGCTCGCAACTAAGATCGGCCCCGCCGCCGGGCGCCTGCATACGGCCCGCTCGCGCAACGACCAGGTCGCGGTCGATTTCAGGCTCTGGGTCCGCGACACCATCGATCATCTCGATGCGCAATTGAAGGATCTGCAGCGGGCCCTGGCCGAAAAGGCGGTCGAGCATGCGGCAAGCCTGATGCCGGGCTTCACCCACCTCCAAACCGCCCAGCCCGTCACCTTTGGGCATCATCTTCTGGCCTATGTGGAAATGTTTTCGCGGGACCGCTCGCGCTTTTGTGATGCGCGGGCGCGGCTCAACGAATGTCCGCTCGGCGCGGCGGCGCTGGCCGGAACCTCGTTTCCGATCGACCGCGAGGCGACGGCCAAGGCACTCGGCTTCGACCGGCCGACCGCCAATTCGCTTGATTCCGTCGCCGACCGCGATTTCGTGCTGGAGCCGCTCGCCGATGCCGCCATCTGCGCCGTGCATCTGTCGCGTTTCGCCGAGGAAATCGTGCTCTGGACCACGGCGCAATTCGGCTTCGCGCGGCTTACGGATCAGTTTTCGACCGGCTCTTCGATCATGCCGCAAAAGCGCAATCCGGACGCGGCCGAACTGGTGCGCGGCAAGTCCGGACGCGTGATCGGCGCGCTCGCCGGTCTCTTGATCGTGATGAAGGGCCTGCCGCTCGCCTATTCGAAGGACATGCAGGAAGACAAGGAAGGCGCTTTCGACGCCTTGCAGACGCTCTCTTTGTCGATCGCGGCGATGGCGGGCATGGTCCGCGACCTTGAGCCGGACCTCAAAAAGATGAAAGCCGCCGCGGGCGAGGGCTATGCGACGGCAACCGACCTCGCCGATTGGCTCGTGCGCGAGCTGAAAATGCCGTTTCGCGAGGCCCACCATGTGACGGGCCGGCTTGTCGCTCTGGCCTCGGAACGCAAGATCGGCCTGCAAAAACTGTCGTTGGACGAGCTGCAATCGGTCGAGCCTCGGATCACGAAAGAGATTTATGACGTGCTTGGCGTCGAAAACTCGGTCAAAAGCCGGACGAGCTACGGCGGGACGGCGCCCAAGAATGTCCGGGCCCAGGCCAAGCGCTGGCTGGCGAGGCTTGCTAAAGAAAAGCAAGCAAAATAGAGCCATAAGGCGTTCTGTCCAGCTGCTCCTGACGAACAGGTCTTTTTCGGCTAGGGTGCAGCCTTGATGAATTGGCATGATTGCTTACTCAAAGGTTGAGCGCGTTTCCTTCTCCCCTTGCGGGAGAAGTGGCCGGCGGAGCCGGCTGGATGAGGGGGCCCATCAGAATAAGGTTTTAACCCCTCACCCGGCAGACTTCGTCTGCCACCCTCTCCCGCAAGGGGAGAGGGTTCGCCCGCTCGTCTTATGAATTCATGACGTAGAGTGACCTTGGCTTTGGAGTCGATCGCTTGAATTTCAGCCCTCTCAAAAACCTGGGCGTCATCGTCTGCGTCACAGCCTTGGGCCTGTCGCTCTCCGGCTGCGGCCGTAAAGGGCCGCTTGAACCGCCGCCGGGCGTGCCGGAGAGCCAAGCCGCGCCCATGATCAACCCGACGACGTCGGGAACGTTGGACGCCAATAATTCCCTCGCCGCAAAGGAATCAAACAGCCCCATTCCCGATGCGGGCACGCAACAGCCCGCAACCGGCACCGCTGCTCCGCAGCCCGCCGCCGCGCCGGCTGTCAAACCGAAGCGGACTTTCTTCCTTGATCCGCTGCTTTGAGCATGATGATTGGGATCGGATCGATCCAAAATCATGAAACGTGGTCGATTCAATAAGTTGGAGCGGGATGCGGGCGCAAAACCGCTTACACTTTTGCTTATCCCGCTCTAGAGCATCGGACCGAAAAGTGCGCAGCGGTTTTCGGACCAATCCGATGCGGTTTTGAAGACTTAAAGGCGCTGGAGCGATTCTATTTGAACGTCCACCGCTCTAGAGCAATTTCACAATGGGCGCAGATAAGGCGTCTCAACGTCGTGTGCGAAACCCTCTCCCTGTGGGAGAGGGTGGTTGGCAGAGCCAACCGGATGAGGGGTTACGACCGTGCAATTTGACAACGATAGTAACCCCTCATCCGCCTCGCATACGCTCGGCACCTTCTCCCAAAGGGAGAAGGTATGCGCGCCTTCGTTTTACGTTTTACCGATTTCGTCACTCAAGAAAACGCGCTGGCCATGCATCATTTCACAATGAAGAACGGCGTGATGCATGCTGAGGACGTCGATCTCACGCGCCTTTCGGCGGAGGTCGGCACGCCGTTTTATTGCTATTCGGCGGCGACGCTGGCGCGCCATTACGACGTCTTCAAAGCGGCTTTCGATCCGCTCCCGACGCTCGTCTGCTACGCGCTGAAAGCCAATTCCAATCAGGCCGTGTTAAAGATCCTTAGCCAGCGCGGCGCCGGCATGGATGTTGTCTCGGAAGGCGAATTGCGCCGCGCCCGCGCCGCCGGCGTACCCGGCAGCCGCATCACCTTCTCCGGCATCGGCAAGACCTTGCGCGAGATGGCCTATGCGCTCGACGAGAAGATCCTCTGCTTCAACGTCGAGTCGGAGCCGGAACTTCACGCGCTCTCAAGCCTCGCCGCGAGCCGCGGCCAGATCGCGCCCATCTCATTGCGCGTCAATCCCGATGTCGACGCCAAAACCCATGCGAAGATCACGACCGGCAAGGCCGAAAACAAATTCGGCATTCCATTTTCCCGCGCGCATGTCCTTTACCGGGAAGCCATGAAGCTGCCGGGCATCCGCATCGAAGGCATCGATATTCATATCGGCTCGCAGATCACCGATCTCGCGCCTTTCGACGCAGCCTTCGCGCTTGTCGCCGAATTCGTGCAATCGCTGCGTGCCGAAGGCGTGACCATCAACCATATCGATCTCGGCGGCGGCCTCGGCATTCCCTATAATGCGCAGGAGGATCCCGAGAGCTATCATCCCGACCGCTATGCGGCGATCGTGAAACGGCATTTCAACGCCTTCGGCTGCGAGATCATTTTGGAGCCGGGACGGCTGATCGTCGGCAATGCCGGCATTCTCGTCACCTCCGTGCTCTATGTGAAACGAGGCGACGCGCGGACCTTCGTCATCGTCGACGCGGCCATGAACGATCTGGTGCGCCCGACGCTTTACGACGCACACCATGATATTCTGCCCGTCCGCGAGACACATGCGCCCGAGACAATCGTCGATGTCGTCGGGCCGGTGTGCGAAACCGGCGATTATCTGGCGCTCGACCGCAAGATGCCGCTGCCGGAACCGGGCGCGCTGCTCGCGGTCATGTCGGCCGGCGCTTATGGTGCCGTTCAAGCCGGAACCTATAATTCGCGGCTCTTGGCGCCGGAAGTGCTCGTTTCCGGCTCGGACTTTGCCGTTATCCGTCCGCGCGGCACCTATGACGCATTGATCGGCCTGGACAAAATTCCGGCTTGGTTGAAGTAGAATAAGGCAGATACCGGCCACGCCGGGAATGTAATGGGGGCCGCAGCCTTCCCAGATGGGCCTCGCGGTCTCATATCTTGACGACCATCGCAGGATCGATCGACGCGTGACAGGTTTGAGCGGACAAGAGTCTCAAGACACAGGCTTAACGCCCGAGTCCGGCCGCAAATTACAGCGGCTGGTCATCTATGCCTGGTCGGCGATCTTCTTCGAACGGCTCTGGCGCGCGCTGGTCTTTCCGATCTGCGTGATCGGGCTTTTCCTGAGCCTCTCCTTTGCCGGGCTTTGGCTCGAAGTGCCGCATGGCGCTCGCATCGCGCTGGTGCTCGTCTTTGCCGGGCTTTTGGGATTTTCTCTGCTGCGCTTGGTGCGCATCGCGCTGCCGTCGCGCAAGGACGCGCTCGACCGGATCGACCGCGCCTCGGGCTTCGCTCATCGGCCGGCCTCGGTTCTCGACGATACGCTCGCCAATGCGAGCGACGATCCCGTCACGCGCACGCTCTGGGCCTTGCACAAGCGCCGCGCGGTACGATTCATCTCCGCCTTGCGCGTGGGTTCTCCGTCCCCCCGCACGGTCGAGATCGATCGCTACGGGCTCCGCGCCGCCGTTCTCGTCGGTTTGATCGCCACGGCCTTCCTGGCCGGACCTGAAAAATACGCACGCATCGCGGCGGCTTTCGATTGGCGCGGCACGGGCATATCCGGCAGCGCCTACAGGCTCGATGCCTGGATAGACCCGCCCGCCTATACGGGCAAGGCGCCGCTGCTTTTAAACCTTGGCGGCGCCGAGGCGCGGCAGGCCGATCATCCGCAAGTGATCGAAGCCCCCGCTGGTTCGATCGTCATCGTGCGCTCGTTCGGCGGCGAGACGGCAATCGACACAAAAGGGGCTCTGGCCGATGCCGCGACGGCGAAATCCGTCCCATCGCCGGCGCAGCCGGCAAAACAGATCACGCCCACCCCCGGCGAAAACGAACACCGGTTTCTGCTCAGCGGCGATGCCGATCTCACCTTGCATCATGCGGGCGCATTGGCGGGCGCCTTCGAAATCCACGCGATCGCCGACCGGCCGCCGACGATCGCTTTGACCGAAGTCCCGAAAATCAATGCACGCGGCTCCCTCACGCTCGCCTATCGCCTTGCCGATGATTATGGCGTGGCCAGCGCCGCGGCCGATTTCGCCAATCCGAAACTGGCGGACGGCACGGCCTTCACCGGCCGTTCGCTCGTAGCCCCGCCGCAAATCAATCTCGCGCTGGCGCCTGGCACCGGCGGCCTCGGAGATGCCGAGACGACGGCCGATCTATCCGAACATCCCTGGGCCGGATTGCGCGTGAGCATGGTGCTCACCGCCAAGGACGAGGGCGGCAATGAAGGAAAAAGCGAGCCCGCCGAAATCACGCTGCCGCGTAAGCCCTTCGCCAATCCCTTGGCGCGTGCGCTTGCCGAACAAAGACGCGATCTCCTGCTCCAGCCCGACGATAGAAGCGGCGTCGAAACGGCGCTGAACGCCTTGATGATCGCGCCGGACGTCTTCGGCACCAAGGATTCCGTCTATCTCGGTCTCAAGGTCGCGGCGAACCGGCTCGCGGAGGTGAAGAGCGACGAGGATATTGTCGCGCTCGCCGCCTATCTCTGGGACATGGCGCTGCGCATCGAAAACGGCGATCTCTCCGAGGCCGAACGCGATATGCGCGATGCCGAACAGAAATTGCGTGAAGCGCTGCAGCGCAATGCCTCGCCGGAGGAGATCCGCAAACTTACCGAAAATCTGCGCGCGGCCATGGACAAATTCGTCCAGCAGCTTGCCCAGCAGGATCGCGAGCAAGGCGATGACCGCAATGCCGATCGCGGACAAGGCCAGACGAAGAACGTCACGCCGAAGCAACTGCAATCCATGCTCGACCGCATGCAGGATCTGGCCAAGTCCGGCAATATGGCCGATGCGCAAAAGGCGCTCGATCAATTGCAAAATATTCTGGAAAATCTCAAGACCGCCAAGCAGCGCAGCACCGATCCGCGCTCGCGCGAGACGCAGCGCGCGCTCAGCGATCTCGACCGCATGAGCAAGGAACAGCAGGATCTGCGCGACGAGACCTATCAGCAAGGCCAGAACAATCAGGGCAATCAGCCTCCGCGCAATGGTCAGCGGCGGCAGCAACAGCAGCAACAATCCGGCCGCAACAGCCCGCAAAACCCAGGTGGACAGGACGGACAGGATTCGGAAGACGACGAAGACGCTCAGATGAATCCTCAAGGCCAGCAAGGCAAGCCCGGGCAGCAAGGCCAGCAGAGCGGCAAAGACTTGCAGCAGCGCCAGGAGGCTTTGCGCCAAAGCCTCGATCAATTGCAAAAGCGCCTGAAGCAGATGGGCCAGGGCGAACAGGGGCTCGACGAGGCGCAGGGTGCGATGGAGGATGCTGAAAACGCCCTCGGCCAAGGCGAGAACGGCCAGGACGACGCCGTCGATGCACAGGGACGCGCGCTGGACCAGTTGCGCAAAGGATCGCAAAAGCTCGCCGAAAAGCTGAAGCAGCAGCAAGGCGAAGGCGAAGAGGAGGGCGAGGACGGCTCGTCCCAGCAATCCGAAGGCTCCGGCGACACGGACCCGCTCGGCCGGCCGCGCGCGAATTCAAACCATAATCCAGGATCGAACACGCCCTTCGATCCTTTGGGGACGCCCGCCGTGCAGCGGGCGCAGCGCGTTCTCGAAGAATTGCGGCGCAGGCTCAGCGACCCGAGCCGCCCGCACGACGAGATGGACTATCTCGAACGGCTGTTGCGGCGCTATTGAGCCTCGCCCCGAAAAGCCGGAGGAACCCTGGCGGGTGCGTTTTCGCAAAAGCGAAGGCTTTCCGGACCTTTCAGAGCACTCCATTCGGCATAGAGACAAATGGGATTGCTCTGCTCTAGACTAGAGTTAAACTCAATCTAGGAGCCGTCATTGCGAGCGAAGCGAAGCAATCCAGGAACAAATGCTCCGAGCAGAAGCATGGATTGCTTCGAAGAGAAACTCTTCGCAATGACGTCCCGGCCCTAGATTTCCTTCCATCACAGGCACGACCTCATGCATATTTCCGGCAATTTCATCGTCGGCGTCGCGGTCTTCGTCGTGGCGCTCGTTCTTTTTGCCGGCCTCATCAATATGATGCGCGGCGGCAGTCCGGATCTGTCGCAAAAGCTGATGCGCTGGCGCGTCGGCCTACAATTCGTCGCCGTCATCATCATCATGTGCGTGCTCTGGTTCCGGAGCAGTTAGAGTCACGGACTTTCAATTTGCGTCATAGCCCGTCGAGAGACGGGCGTTCTTCCGAACGCCCTATGCCCCGGCCCTCCAGGCATCACCCGCCGAATTGTGCCTGGATGCGCGGATCTAGTCCGCGCATAACGTGCTGAAATGTTTCCAATTGAACATCCACCGCTCTGGAGCTAAGGCCCGAGCAAATCAGGATGAACGCTTATGGTCGTTCTGTCGAAAATCTACACGCGCAGCGGCGACGACGGCACGACCGCGCTCGGCAGCGGCGAGCGGCGGCCAAAGGACGATCTGCGCATCGAGGCCTATGGCACCGTCGATGAGGCAAATAGCGCCATAGGACTTGCGAGGCTTTCGACGGCGGGGGTCGCTGAGCACACCAAGCTCGATGCCATGTTGGCGCGCATTCAAAACGACATGTTCGATCTCGGTGCCGATCTCGCGACTCCCGAGACCCCCGTGATCCCACATCACGAGCCCTTGCGGATCGTGGCATCTCAGGTCACCCGCCTCGAACAGGAGATCGACGAGCTCAACGCCGAATTGGCGCCGCTGCGCTCCTTCGTGCTGCCGGGCGGAAGTCCCGCCGCCGCGGCCCTGCATCTCGCACGCGCGATTACGCGCCGCGCCGAGCGTCTCACCGTTGCGCTCTCCGCCGCGCCAGGCGAGGTCGTCGGCCCGCCGGCGCTTCAATATTTGAATCGGCTGTCGGATTTTCTGTTCGTGGCGGCGCGCTATGCCAATCGCAAGGGCGAAGGCGATATTCTCTGGGTGCCCGGCGCGCATCGCTGACCATCACTCCCCGCGCACAGCTTTTGGCTCAGATGGAATCATTCTCACCTGGGCTTGACAGAAGCCGTAACTGATATGTTATGTCATCACATATAAATGCTCTCCGGAGCCCTCATGAAAGGATAAAGCCCACCATGCCGATCCTTACGATCAAGAATTCCGGCAAAACCCATGATGCCGCGCCCGGAACCTTGCTCATCGATGCCATTCTGGCCGCAGGCGAGGACATCGAACTCAAATGCAATCGCGAAGCAAAATGCGATTCCTGCCATCTCTTCGTGCTTGAGGGCAAAAAGAGCCTCACGAAAATGACCCCCGCCGAAAACGCGAGGCTCGACGCCATGGTTGGCGTCGGATCGAAATCCCGCCTCGCCTGCCAGTGCTCGCTCGGCGAAGAAAACGTCACTGTCGAATTGCTGGGCGCTCTCTCCGGCTAAGGCCGGAGGCGCTTTGGCAAAGAACGATGCCAGCACGGCAAACCATCTCCATCGGCAGGACCAAACGTTGAGCAGATCCTCCTCTTCCCTGCCGCCGCAGGCTCGCGTGACCGTCGCCATCATCGGAGCCGGTCCGGCCGGTATCGGAATGGCGCGGGTTCTGCACGATCTCGCTATTCCCGATGTCAGGATTTTCGAGCGCAGATCGGTCGGGGCTTCGTTCAAGCTCTGGCCGGGGACCACGCATTTCATCACCCCGTCCTTTCCGAGCAATGCGTTCGGCCTCACCGACCTCAATGCGGTGAGCTTCGACAGTTCGCCCGCGCATGTGCTGCGGCGCGAGCATATGACCGGCGCCGAATATGCCGTCTATCTCGAAGAAGCAGTCGATGCGTTTCGCCTCGACGTCACGACCGGCACCGACATATTCGGTCTCGATCCGGTCGGCACAGACATTATCCTTCATACGAGCCAGGGCGAGATTCGCGCCCGCTTCGTGATCTGGGCCGCCGGCCAGTTTCAATATCCGAATATGGCACTGCCCGGATCGAAACATGGCATTCATTCGAGCCAGATCCGGCTTTGGTCCGAATATCCCGGCAGCGAGGTCATCGTCGTCGGGGGCTATGAGAGCGGCATCGATGCCGCGATCGGCCTTGCGACGGCCGGCAAGAGCGTGACCTTGCTCAGCCGTTCGGCGCCCTGGGAGAGTGAGGACGGCGATCCGGGCGTCGCCCTCTCGCCTTTGACCTGCCAGCGTCTGAATATGGCGCTTCAGCAAAAACGGCCAATCAAGCTCGTCCGCGATGCCGATATTATCCGCATCGAGCGGCGAGGCGAACAGGTCGTGCTTCATGCAGCCGACGGCCGGGTGTGGACGACTCAATCCTTTCCAGTGCTCGCGACCGGTTTTATCGGCAGCGCGAGTCTCATCGGGCATTGGCTCGAAAAAGATAGCGAGGGCCGGGCGGTTCTCACCGGCCATGACGAATCAACGATCCTCTCCGGCCTGTTCCTCGTCGGACCGGAGGTCTGCCATCAAGGCCATCGGCTCTCTTTCATTTATGAATTCCGCCAGCGTTTTGCGGTCGTCGGGCACGCGATTGCCGGACGCCTTGGCATCGATACGGCGCCGCTAGATCGCTATCGTGCGCGCAACATGTTTTTGGATGAAGCCGATTGCTGCGCGCACGAAAGCGTCTGCTGAAGGGTAATACTTCGTCGGTTACCAGCGCCGCCGTCGGCGTTTGCTCCGCGTTGACTCGAAGGGCCCTCAAGACTACCAAGCGCGGCAACCTATTGCGCTGCAACCGAAGCTTGAGTGAGACCTAAAACCGCCCCGGTTTTTGCAATAAAACCCATCAAAACATGTGGGAAGAGCGCTTTTCAGACCGTCTGAAAAGGGAAAACAGCTCTCGCCGCCTGGAGCCCGCCATGAAGATCCTCGTCCCCGTCAAGCGGGTGGTCGATTACAACGTCAAGATCAGAGTCAAGCCTGACGGGTCGGGCGTCGATCTCGCCAATGTCAAAATGTCGATCAATCCCTTCGACGAAATCGCCGTCGAAGAAGCGGTCCGGCTGCGCACCAAGGGCGCGGCGACGGAGGTCGTGCTCGTCTCGATCGGCCCGGCGCAGGCAGCCGATACGTTGCGCCACGGTCTGTCGCTCAGCGCCGACCGCGCCATCCTCGTCAAGACCGACGATCCCGTGGAGCCCTTGGCCGTCGCCAAGATCCTGAAGGCCGTCGCCGAAGCCGAACAGCCGGGCCTCATCATTCTCGGCAAGCAGGCGATCGACGACGACTGCAATCAGACCGGCCAGATGCTCGCCGCTTTGCTCGGCTGGGGACAGGCGACGTTCGCCTCGAAAGTGGTGGTCGAGGACGGCTCGGTCGATGTCACGCGCGAGGTCGACGGCGGACTGCAGACCCTCTCTCTCAAGCTGCCGGCTATCGTCACAACGGATCTGCGCCTCAACGAACCACGCTATCCCTCGCTGCCGAACATCATGAAGGCGCGCAAAGCGCCGATCGAAGAAAAGACGCCGGCCGATCTCGGAGTCGATATCACGCCGCGCCTGACGATTTTGAAGACCGTCGAGCCGCCGGGCCGCAAGGCCGGCGTCAAGCTCGCCTCCGTGGCCGAGCTTGTCGATAAGCTCAAAAACGAAGCCGGAGTGCTTTAAATGACGACGCTGCTCTTCGCCGACACGAGCGCCGGCAAGCTCGATGAATCCGCCGCCAAGGCGCTGACCGCGGCCAAGGCGCTGGGCGAACCTGTTCATGCGCTCGTCATAGGCTCCGGCGTCTCGGAAGCTGCCGAAGCCGTTGCCAAGCTCGACGGCATCGAGAAAGTGCTGGTGGTGGACGATGCCATCTATGCCCACGCACTCGCCGAGCCCACGGCCAAGCTGATCGCCGATCTCGCCAAGGCCTATGGCGCCGTGGTGTCCGGCTCAACGGCTTCGGCAAAAAACATCATGCCGCGCGTCGCGGCACTGCTCGACGTCATGCAGGTCTCCGAGATCATCAAAGTGCTGTCGCCCGACACGTTCGAGCGGCCGATCTATGCCGGCAATGCGATCCAGACCGTGCAGTCGCACGATGCCAAGAAAGTCATCACCGTGCGCACGGCCGCCTTCCAGGCGAGCGGCGAAGGGGCCCCGGCACCGATCGAAAAAGTCACGGCCGAGACGATCGCCGAACTTGGCGATCCGGCGCTTTCTACCTTCAAGGAGGAGAAGCTCGAAGTCACGGCGAGGCCGCCGCTTTCGGGCGCGAAAATCGTCATTTCCGGTGGCCGGGCCATGGAAAGCGCCGATAATTTCAAGAGCTTGATCGAACCCGTCGCGGAAAAGCTGGGAGCAGCGATCGGCGCCTCGCGCGCCGCCGTCGATGCCGGCTACGCGCCGAATGATTGGCAGGTCGGGCAGACCGGCAAGATCGTCGCGCCGGATCTCTATATCGCCGTCGGCATCGCAGGGGCGATCCAGCATCTCGCGGGGATGAAGGACTCGAAAGTGATCGTCGCGATCAACAAGGATGCCGAGGCGCCGATCTTCCAGGTGGCCGATTATGGGCTTGTCGACGATCTCTTCACCGTTTTGCCCGCGCTTCGCGACGAACTCGCCAAACTCGGGCGCTAGGATCGCTTCCATCCAAAGCCGCCGTGATTTAAGTCATGGCGGCGAAATAAGACGTTCGGGCTATTTACTTTGCGGGCGAAATGTCTGCCAAAGACGTTGATCTCTGTCAGGCTCGAAATCCGCTTCGCCGACGACGCGTTTATGAGATAGGTTCGGACGATGGCCACATTGGATATTCATAAAGTCGGCGTCATCGGCGCCGGGCAGATGGGCTCAGGAATCGCTCAGGTCTGCGCCCAGGCCGGCATGGATGTCGTTCTCCAGGACATTACCCAGGAGAAGGCCGAGGCCGGCGTCGCGGCGGTTTCAAGCAGTCTCGCCAAACAAGTCGAGCGCCAGCAGATCGATGAGGCGGCGCGCGCCGCCGCCTTGGCCCGCATTAAAGCCGCGACCGATTATGCGAGCTTTGCCGATTGCGATCTCGTCATCGAGGCCGCGACGGAAAACGAAGAGCTCAAGCGCAAGATCTTTTCAAGCGTCTGCGCATCGCTGCGGGCGGATGCGATCCTCGCGACAAATACCTCGTCGATCTCGATCACCAGGCTCGCCTCGGTGACCGACCGCGCCGAGCGTTTCATCGGCATTCATTTCATGAATCCCGTGCCGCGCATGCAGCTTGTCGAATTGATCCGCGGAATCGCGACTGAGGATTCGACTTTCGAATCCTCCAAGGCTCTCATCGCGCGGCTCGGCAAGGTGGTGACGGTTGCCGAGGATTTCCCGGCCTTTATCGTCAACCGCATTCTGCTCACCATGATCAATGAGGCGGTCTATACGCTTTATGAGGGCGTCGGCTCGGTCGACGCGATCGATACGGCTATGCGGCTTGGCGCGAATCATCCGATGGGGCCCTTGCAGCTCGCCGATTTCATCGGCCTCGACACCGTGCTTTCCGTCATGCAGGTCCTGCACGAGGGGCTTGCCGATTCGAAATATCGGCCTTGCCCGCTGCTCGTAAAATATGTCGAGGCGGGCTGGCTCGGCCGCAAAGCCCGGCGCGGATTTTACGATTACCGCAGCGGGACCCCGGTTCCGACCCGCTGATTCGGCCGATTTGTGCGGTTTGGCCTCTCGCGGCATCGCAAAATCTTGTTGCTGCCCTGCGACAATCTGGCCTTCACAAGAGGGTCACGAGACTCTATAGAATGGCGCCAGCAAGGTAACCGGGCCCAATAGCTTGGGCCCGCAGGAACGGGGTGCCGGATTTGACGGTTCACTTCCAGCCTACGGTGTCGCCGGAAGCATGTCCGGCACTCGTGCTCAACGCCGACTTCCGGCCTCTGAGCTACTATCCCCTGTCTCTATGGTCCTGGCAGGATGCGATCAAAGCGGTCTTCCTCGACCGTGTGAACATCGTATCCCAATACGACAAGACGGTTCGAAGTCCGAGCTTCGAAATGCGGTTGCCGTCAGTCGTATCCTTAAAGACCTACATCAAGCCGTCCCGCCATCCCGCCTTCACGCGATTCAACGTTTTCCTCCGGGATCGTTTCACCTGCCAATATTGCGGCACGCGCGAAGACCTCACATTCGATCATGTCGTGCCGCGCTCGAAGGGCGGGACTACCACCTGGGAAAATGTCGTCGCAGCCTGTTCCTGCTGCAACCTGCGCAAAAGCGACCGGCTCCCCGATGTGGCCCGCATGTGGCCGGCGCGAGCGCCCTACCAGCCGACGATCAGCGATCTGCATCAAAACGGCCGCCACTTCCCGCCGAATTATCTGCACGAAAGCTGGATGGATTACCTTTATTGGGATTCCGTGCTGGAGCCTTAAGGCTCACCTCATTGGCGCCGACGCGACTTAGGCTAAGCGGCTTTCTGGGCATTTACGCGCAGCCGTGATAGTTTTCACGCATGATCAACTTGCCCCAAGAGACTGAAGCGCTGGCTCGGCGGCTTGCCGAGGCTCAGCATCTCTCTATCGAAGAGGCATCCGTCTCGCGTTCGAAGAAAAGGCGCGCACGGCAGGCGTCATTTCTGAGCCGCGGCGAACCAGAGATGTTTCCCCGGAAGCCATCGCTAAACGGCGAGCAAAAGTGGATGAAATCGTCGAGAAAATCGCGGCCATGCCCATTCTTGACCCCCGCGATCCACGTGAAATCATGGACGATCTCGACTCTCTATGATCGTCGTCGGTAGCTCGGCTTTGGTTGCCATTCTCCTCAGAGAGCCGGACTATCATTCTTTCAGGAACGTGATTACAGGCGGCGAGTCTGCATAGTATCGGCAGTCAATGCGCATGAAACCGCATGCGTCATGCGCCTACATAAAGGCGCCGACGCAGTCGCGGAACTCTGGGAATTGCTCGAAGAGACTGAATCAAAATCATTCCCTTTGACGAAGCGCAGGTATATGCCGCCTCCGCAGCGCATGTTCGCTACGGCAAGGGCATCGATCCGAAAGCACGGCGGAATCTTGCCGATTGCACGGCCTATGCTCTGGCACGGACGATGAACGCGCCTTTGCTTTTCAAGGGAAAAGACTTTTCCGAGACCAACATCACATCGGCGTTATAGCGCCAATCTATCCTGCCTTTTCTTACCGGCTGAGGCGCTTATATCCGGCGATAGCGGATACAGGACGAAGCGAGCATACCATGATCGAACTCTATTACTGGCCCACGCCCAACGGCCATAAGATCACGATGTTTCTCGAAGAGGCCGGTCTCGACTACAAGATTCATCCCGTCAATATCGGCAGAGGCGAGCAGTTCACGCCGGAATTTCTGGCGATCGCGCCGAACAACCGCATGCCCGCGATCATCGATCGTAAGCCTCCGGACGGCGGCGAGCCGATCTCGGTCTTCGAGTCCGGCGCCATTCTTTTTTATCTCGCAAACAAGACCCGCTCCTTCATTCCGCAGGATCTGCGCGGCCGCATCGCGGCAACGGAGTGGCTCTTCTGGCAGATGGGCGGGCTCGGCCCCATGGCCGGACAGAACCATCATTTCTCGCAATATG
>JAATEW010000105.1 GCA_015655535.1 Hyphomicrobiales bacterium
CCGCCGCACATGATCACCGGAAGAATTTTAAGCACGTTCTCTTGACCTCGATAGGCATTGACGCGGAAATGCGTGCCTCGACTTGGATAAAGCAGCGGTGCGCGCCGATCGGCGCCCTGCATCGATATCACACCCTTTTTGCGAAGCGCGAATGCCTTTTTCCAAGGGGAACCGCCGCCGGATAATCCAGTCTATCGCCCAAATCCTAAATGCCCTTTCAAAAAGGCGTGGAGCAGCGCAATCCACCCAAGTTCCGTGCAATCTGTTTAACGGATTGACCCGGCAAGGCTGGAGCATGAATGCGTCGAACTGGGATCGCATCCAGGCCGCAAGACCAGCAAAAGCGTCTGTTTCAGTAGGGACAGGCAAATAGCCTGCAAATCAAGCACAATAGACTTTGACAGATTATGCAAGACATTAGCAAAGCTCGATGGAGCTTTCTGATCTAAGCTATCTATCTTGATGGGTTTATTTCCAGAATTTAATTGGAAACAGTCAAACATTGGTGTCTGACTGTGCAAAAATAGCCATAATCTCACCTTCAATCTTCGGCTGCTCCGACCTGAACCGATCTCCAGGCGAGCGTTAGACTGCGCTGAACCTCCCCGCTTTCATCAAATCTTTTGAAAGCAGCTTAAAATAAAGTGATCGAAGCACTCCTCCAGTTGAAGATAGCCGCGCGTCAGCCTTCGCGGGCTGGACGAGACATGTTGAAAGACCCGACGGCGTGAACATCCTCCAGGAAAGCCATCTCACGATCGCGCCGAGCGGCCATCTGCCATCGCTCCGGCAGCCCGTCGTCGCGCGCCTCCTGCGTCTTGGCGCCTATCTCATGACCATGCTGTCGATTCTTGTTTTCTTCGCCATATCGCCGCTCGTTTTGGCCAAGGTCGGAATCAATTACGAAACGGCCGGCGGATCGCCGCTCGAAAAAATGCATCCGGGCACCCTGCTTGCCATGTTGGCTCTGGTCCTGCGTTTGGCATCTTCCGGCGCGCCGCTCAAACTGCTTCGGCATTTGCTGACGAACCGGATCGGTCTTTTTCTGTTTGCCGGCTCCTATCTCGTCGCGACCGTCTACACCGTGCTGTTCCTCAAAGTGCCGTTCACGCCGATGGTCGACACGTTTCTTTTGCCGATCATCTTTGCGCTTCTTCTGCAAGATCTCGACGAACGCGCAGCTAGGCTTCTCGCCATGGTGCTCGGCCTCGTGCTTTGCGCGAACGCTTTCATTGCGCTTGCCGAATATCTCTTGAACTGGCGGCTCGTGACGTTCAACCTGCCGGAGGGCGTCACCGGCGACCCGTCGCGCACGGATCTCGTCTTCGACTGGCGCGCGGCGCTGGAATTGGAATGGCGCGCCACGGCGCTGCTCGGCCATCCGCTGCAAAATGGTCTCATCATCAGTTCCTTCATTCTCATTCTCGCGTCGCCTGGGGCCGGCTGGATTCCCAATATCGTGCGGCTGCCTTTGCTGCTTATCGAACTCGCCTCCATGGTGACCTTCGGAAGCCGCGTTTCGCTGATTTTGACGATCCTCTTCGGCAGCCTGCTGCTCGTGCGCCGCTTCGCGATCTTTTTGGCGCGGCGCGAACGTGTGAGTCGCAATGTTGCGATTGCCGCTGTCTTATGCGTTCCGGTCTTCGCCGGCTTTTGTGCCTATCTTGCCGAGGCCGGGTTTTTCGATCGCCTGATCGAGCGCTTCGGCAGCGACGCGGGCAGCGCGGCGACACGCGTGACGATGTTTGAAATGTTTCGTCCCATCTCCTTCTACGATCTGCTTTTCGGGCCGGATCAGGCTCTGATCGCGACCTGGCAGCGGATCGAGGGATTGGAGTTCGGGATCGAAAGCTTCTGGGTCGGGATGCCCTTGATCTATGGCGCGATCATCAGCGCCGTGATCTTCGCCGGCCTCGCTTGCTTTTGCCATGCCTTGGTGAAGATGAGCGGGCGCGGTACGGCTCTGGTCCTGTTAACCTTTTTCCTGACCGCCAGCACCTCTGCGTCGCTCTCCGGAAAGACGCCCGCGCTCGGCATGGAAACCGTCATGATCCTCCTCTTCCTGCGCAAGGACGGGTTTAGGCGATCGAGCGCGCTTGACAGGCCCCTTCACGAGTCCGGGCGGGTAAAAGAATTTGGTAAACAATTCCATGCGATAAGCTAAAATGCACCCGATATCGCACCACGCCACGTTGCGGGCGGATTAACCTATGGCGGCGCAGAGCTTCGGCCTCGGCGAGTTTTCGGAAAAGCACCTTCCCGCCAAAGCCTGGGAAGACGACCACGCGTCGAATGATTTCGACCTCCGCGATTTCTTCAAAACCTTGCGCCGCCGCAAATTGACGATGCTGATCGCATTCCTGGCGGTCCTCGGCGCCGCGCTTTTCTATCTCGCCGTCACGCCCTCGCATTATTATGCCTCGTCCACGATCCTCATCGATCCACGGCTGGGGCGCGGGCTGAGCGTCGATCCGTCTCAGCCGAATACCAGTTCCACCGATGCGAGCACGATCGACAGCCAGGTCAAACTTCTGACCTCGCAGGAGGTCTTGCTCCGCGTGGTCAAATCGCAAAACCTCGAACATGATTCCGAATTCGGATTGAAGCCGCCGGGACTGCTGGCAAGGCTTTTGGGCCGCGCCAAGGATTCGTCGAAGGAAGATATCACGCCGGTCTTGAAGGCGCTCGACGAAGCCATCACCATCAAGCGTCCGGAGCGCACCTATCTCGTCGAGATCCAGGTCAGTTCGGTCGATCCCGTCAAGGCGGCGAATATCGCCAATGCCATCGCTCATGCCTATATCGACAATCAAGTCGAAAACCGCATCGAATCCGCCACAAGCGATTTGAAATGGGTGCGCGAGCGCATGGATACGCTGCAAACGCAGATCCAGGCCGCCGAAGACAAAGTCGAAGCCTATAAAAGCCAAAACCATATCGTCACGAGCGAAGGGCTTGTCTCGAACGAACAGCAGGTCTCCGACCTCACGAAGGAATTGGGCTTTGCCCGCGGGCGGGCATCCGAGGCCAAGGCCAAATTGGATCAGATCCGCCGCGCAGCGCGCTCCAATCAGCTCGATACGCAATCGGGGGCTTTGGCCTCGGCGACGATCGAAAGACTGCGCTCCGAGCAAGCCACGGCGGAACGCGACGTCGCGCGATTGTCGAATACGCTCGGGAGCCGCCATCCCGCGCTGCTGGAAGCCCAGGCTTCGGCTGCGAAAGTCAGGCAGTTGATCGTCAATGAATTGCAGCGCATCCAAATCGGCGCCGCCGACGATTACGCCGCGGCTCACGCCAATGAGGTTCAGCTCGAAGCGCGCATCGATCAATTGAAAGCACAGTCGAACACGACGAGCATGAACATCGTTCCATTGCGTCAATTGGAGCGCGAGGTCGATGCGCTGCGCGGTTCCTACGAACGCTTTGCCAAAATCAGAGACAATCTGAACGAGCAGGAGGCCGAGAGCCCGCCGGCGCGC
>JAATEW010000174.1 GCA_015655535.1 Hyphomicrobiales bacterium
GTCGGAGTCGCAAGAGAGTTTGTCCATCATGGTCATTGTCGTTCTCCAAAAATACGGCTCCGGCCTTCGGCGCTGGCCTCATAGCTTTTGGTCGCGACATGCGGGGGGAAGGTTCACATCCTCATGTGATGGAAGCGTTCGGAAACATTGGCTTTGTGCGCCAGCGCACATTATGAAGGCGCGGAAGAACGGGCGTGTGCGTAAGAGGCGGATATGATTTGGACGAAAGTGACCCTTGAGAAAAGCGCGGACGAAACCTCGTCAGGCGCCTTGCTTGCCACCTATATGCAGGCTTTGGTCGCGGCGGGGCTTCCCGCCGATGCCGAGCTCTATCATGGCGAGACACAGGACCAGGGGCAGGTTTTCTATTTCTCGCCGCGCTCTTCGGAGATCATGGGCGACAGGCTCAAAGCCTTCGCGCCGGAAAGCTGCGTCGATCCCGACGTGAGCGGGCTCAGCAAGATCAAGCTGTAAATAAAGAGATCTAGTTTAGCGGAATTGGCCGCCCTCGGCGCGCAATTCGCGATCGTCACAGACTGCCATTCATCTCTTGGCGGCGAGCATTGGCGAGCGGATCGCTTTGGTCAAGGATCGAAGACCGCCTTCGGCGGCGACCCATCTTTGATGGGTCGTCCTTGACAAAAGCGCATCCGCCTCGCCGAAAATGTCCGCCGTGGGATGAATGGCAAAATCCGATCCCGCAGGATCGCCTTTTCCGGCGAACTGTTCAAATCGAAGGCGTAAGACATCGCTAAAAGGATTCGGCGTCGCATTAGCATAGGTTGTCGCGGGCTTGACCTAGCCAGGACGCGATTGAAGGTCCGCCGCTTTAATTGCCCTGCCGTGCGGCGACGACCTGCGGCGCATTGGGCGCCTTGGCGAGAAGCCCGTCGATCCGGTCGCGCTCGCGTTTGAATTGCGAGAGCATCTGGCCGTCGAATTCGCGGGTGCGCGCGAGCTTGACGCGCATCGGATCGACGAAATGGCCGTTGACCAGCACTTCGTAGTGGAGATGCGGGCCGGTCGCGAGGCCGGTCTGGCCGAGATAGCCGATCACCTGGCCCTGCCGGACGCGCGTGCCTTCGGCCGTGCCGCGGGCGAAGGCCGACATATGATTATAGGTCGTGACATAGCCATTAGCGTGCTGGATCTCGATGCGGCGGCCATAGCCTGAATCCCAGCCTTCGCTGATGATCGTGCCATTGCCGGCGGCGAAGATCGGCGTGCCGATGGGTGCTGCCCAATCGACGCCCGTATGCGGGCGCGTATAGCCGAGGATCGGGTGGAAGCGCATGCCGAAGCCGGATGTGATCTTGCCCGAGACGATCGGCACGCGAACCAGGAATTTGCGCGTCGAGCGGCCGTTCTGGTCGTAATAATCGACGATGGAATCGTCCGGCGTCTGATAGCGGTAATAATGATAGGTCTCGCCGCGTGCCGTGATCGAGGCATAGAGCAGTTCCGGATGACCGTCGCTTTCGTCGCTCTCGTCGTAGAAGGCGTCGAAAGAATCGCCGCCCCGGACGGCGCGCTGGAAATCGACGTCATTTGCGAAAATGCGGATGAGATTGTCGACGACCGGCTGCGGAACCTCCTGTTTCAGCGCGGTCTCGTAAAGCGAATCGTAAAGACGCATGGCGCCTGAATCTTCATCGTCGTCGTCGTCGGTGCTCGCGGCATCCGTCGGCTTGCGCGGCGCCGTCTGAGCCGTCGCAACGCGCAGATATTCGCCCTTGTCGGTGACAGCGAGCGTGGCTTCCAGCGTTTCGGCAGCGTAGACCGACAGGCGCGCAAGCGTTTCCTGCTTGTTCGAGCCGTCAAGATCGGCAAATAGCAATTTGAGCCGGCGGCCTTCGGCGACGGCAGGCTCGCCGCGCTTCGCATCGAAGGCGGCCACGATTTTGGCGATCTGGTCGGCTGGAACTTTCTGGACCCGCAGGACGTCGTCGAGCGTTTCGCCATGATTGACGGTGACGAGGCGCTCTTGCATCTGGGTCGACTGCTGCGATGCTTCGTCGGCGCGCGGGATGATCGAGACGTTTTCCGGCACCATTCTGACTTCGATCGAGGAAAACGGGTTCGAGATGAGTTCGTTCGGATTGGCATAAGCGAGCGCCGGGCCGAGATTGGCGCGGCTCGTGCGCGTCAGCAAAAGTTGCGGCGGCAGGCTGACCGGCTGGTTTTGGCTGCCGGCGGCGAGCGTATTTTTGATATGCTCGGCGACCTGGGCGCGAACCTCATCGATCGACAGGGCGGCTGCCGGTGTCACATTTTGCGGCACGAAATCGCGCGTCGCCCAGGAGACTTCGGCATCGTCCTGCACGGGCTCCGGCGGCACATCGATCGGATTGCGGGCATCGGCCAGGAGCTTCAACGGGTTGAAGGCCGGAACTTCGTCGGCAAATCCGACCGTCGTCAGCGACAATGTCGTTTTGACATGGGTGAAGGAATGGATTTTGACGACTTCCTTGTCGCCCACCTTGATGGGAACGGGGGCGCGGAAATTCTGCTTGGCGGCGATGATGTCGACAGATTTGACGAGACGGTCGGCCTTGCGGGGGTTTGTCCCGACGTCCGCCGTATCACGTCGTGGAGGCGCAGCGGGCGAAGGCGCTTCGGCGAAATAGGATTGGTGGTCGAGCGCCGCATAGGCGGCGGCGCCGATGAGACCCGCGCCAGAAAGCCCCGTGAGGATCGTGCCCGCGAGCCAGCGGGTGGAAACGCGTTTGCGGTCGAAAGCCGTATGCCGCCTGCCGTCGGCTTCGATGGCGGGTTCAAGCCCAAGATCGATCGCGCCGCTGAAACGGTCGGATCGAGCGCTGGCGCTGACCATTTGCGTTCGCACGTGCGAGTCCATGGTGATGGCGGTCAATTAACCTTATCCTTACCCTTGGCGGGTTGCCAATGGCCGAGCTTGCCGGCCTTGGTTTTTCATCTTGGAGGCGGAGATTCGCACGCGCATAAGCTGCGGAAACAAGCCGGTGAAGGTGGCTCAAATGCGGCAGGAGAGCCCAAGGCGGCAATTGGCGCTGAAAAAGCGGATTATTTTCAAACCTCTACGTAAGTATTCACGGCCCTGGGACGGCGCCGCGGACGTGCTTTATGAGTTGACAGTGAAGCCGTGACTCTGTAGGTCCAAGCATGTTCACGCAGCGGCATTGGCCGCTTTTTTCGTTTGTTCTGTTTTCGTGCCAGTCAAACGCCTCTGCTTTGCAGAGGCGGCGGGCGCGATCCAAGCCAACGGCGTGAAACACCGGATTTCTGATAAACCGGGCTCATAAAGCGGTTCAACTGCAAAAAAGCCGGCCGCCGTGGACATCCGCGGAAGAGCCGGATCGAACACACGAGGAAAATGATGTTCGCAGTCATTAAAACCGGCGGTAAGCAATATAGCGTCACCGCCGAGGATACGATTACCGTGATGGCGCTGGCCGGGAATCCCGGCGACGCGATCACGTTCGATAATGTGCTCATGATCGCGGGCGAGGGCGAACCGACGTTTGGCGCGCCTTTCGTGGCGGGTGCCACGGTTGCCGGCGAAATCGTCGAGCAGAAGCGCGGACCGAAGGTTCTGTCCTTCAAGAAGCGCCGGCGCCAGAATTCGAAGCGCAAGCGGGGTCACCGGCAGGATCTGACCCTGGTCAAGATCACCGGTGTCAAGACCGCCTAAGCGACAAGCATCGGACCCAAAGTGGAAATCGGTTTTGGGAAAATCCGATGCGACAATAAATAAGTCGTTCGGCAAAGGCTCTTTAAGCGCCTTGAAAATTCGCGTATGAGATAGATAGATTCTCCTTTCGGCGCCGCTTGCTGGCCGCGAAAGGATTTGGAGCACGGGTTATGGCACATAAGAAAGCTGGCGGTTCCTCGCGCAACGGGCGCGACTCGAAGGGCCGTCGCCTCGGCGTCAAGAAATTCGGCGGTGAGTTCGTCATCGGCGGCAATATTATCGTGCGCCAACGCGGCACCACTTGGCATCCCGGCGCCAATGTCGGCCTTGGAACGGACCATACGCTCTTTGCTCTGACGGCGGGCCAAGTCTTCTTCCAAACCAAAGGCAATGGCCGCGCCTACGTATCGGTCATTCCGGCACCGCGAGCCGCGGCCGCAGAATAACGGTGGAGTTTTAGAAGACCTCCACCGGCTCCCACAGACCCGGTGGACTTGGTTCTTCTCCGCGAAGAGCACATTCAGGACAGCCTGAAAAGTCCGAGAGGCCCGCAAGGGTCTCACAAAGGGGAGGTGGGAACACCGCCCCTTTTTTCGTTCCGAACTTTGCATAAGTTCAGCCGATCGGAGTCCAGGTATGTTCCCGGATTTAACCTCTGACGATATATTCCGCATCGAGACCAAGCGTCTGTGGCTGCGCTGGCCGCGCGCGACCGATGCCGCCGCGATCAAAGCCTTCGCAAACCTTGCCGAAGTCGCGCAAATGACCGCCGAAATCCCGCATCCCTATCCGGCGGGCGAGGCCGAGCGTTTCGTGTTTCAGGCCCGCGCCGACAATGCCTGCGGGCGTGGCCTCGTGCTCGCGATCACGCAGAAAAGCACCGAGCGCAATGTGATCGGCCTCGTCGCCGCGCATGGGGATCAGACGCTGAACATCGAGATCGGCTATGCCGTCGCGCCGGCCTTTTGGGGCAAGGGGATAGCAACCGAGGCCGTGAAGGCGCTGGTCGATACGGTGTTCCGCCTGACCAAGGCGGAGCGCGTCACCGCCAATTCGCGGGTCATCAATCCGGCGTCGCGCCGGGTGCTCGAAAAATGCGGCTTTGCCTATCTCGACACCGGCCTCGACAATCTGCCGGCGCGCGGCGGGCTGCATCCGTGCGACCGTTTCGACCTCGACCGGAAAGGCTGGATGAAGCGCTTGGCACCGCGGCTTCTGCCGTCCATGCTGCAGCAGGTGCGCGGCCGCGACACGCCGCCCTCAGAAGCCGAGACGGCCGCGCAATGATGAAGGCTGTGATAAAACTCTTTCAAAAGGCCCCTCGTGCTTCGAGACAGCCGCCTTTTTGCGATCTCGCTGTTGCGATAGATCGCCAGCGATGCGGCTGCCTCAGCATGAGGGTCTTTTGACGGCTGCACCTTAGCCCTCATCCTGAGGTGCGAGCATTCAATTCGCAGAATTTGAATGCGAGCCTCGAAGGACGAGGGCGATAGGACTCAATAATCGCCCCATGCTACAAAGTTTGCCATGAAATTTCTCGATCAAGCCAAGATCTATATCCGCTCCGGTGACGGTGGCGCTGGAAGCGTCTCCTTCCGGCGTGAGAAATATATCGAATTCGGCGGCCCTGACGGCGGCGACGGCGGCAAGGGCGGCGACGTCATCGCCGTCTGCGTCGACGGTCTCAATACGTTGATCGATTATCGCTACCAGCAGCATTTCAAGGCCAAGACCGGCATGCACGGCATGGGCAAGCAGCGCGCCGGCGGCAAGGGGGCGGATTGCATCCTCAAAGTGCCGCTCGGCACGCAGATCTTCGAGGAAGACAGCGAAGAGCCGATCGCCGATCTGACCCAGGTCGGCCAAGAAGTGCGGCTTGCGCGCGGCGGCAATGGCGGCTTCGGCAATGCCTATTTTAAGACCTCGACCAATCAGGCGCCGCGCCGCGCCAATCCGGGCCAGGATGGTGAAGAGCGTACGCTTTGGCTCCGCCTCAAACTGATCGCGGACGCAGGCCTCGTCGGCCTGCCCAATGCGGGCAAATCGACCTTCCTCGCAACCGTGTCGGCAGCGCGGCCGAAGATCGCCGATTATCCTTTCACGACTTTGCATCCGCAGCTTGGCGTCGTCGGCATAGACGGACGCGAATTTGTGCTCGCCGATATTCCGGGCCTGATCGAAGGCGCGCATGAAGGCCATGGATTGGGCGACCGCTTCCTGGGCCATGTCGAGCGCTGCCGCGTGATCCTGCATCTCGTCGATGCGGGCACCGAGCATGCGGGCAAAGCCTATAAGCTCATCCGCAAGGAGTTGGAGGCCTATGGCGGCGGCCTTGTCGAGAAGCCCGAGATCGTCGCGCTTTCGAAGGTCGATACGGTCGATGCCGAGACTTTGAAGCAGCAGATGGCGCGGCTGAAACGCGCCTGCAAACATGCGCCGATCAAGCTCTCGTCCGCGACGAGGCTCAATGTCACCGAGACCTTGCGCGCCTTGATGGCCGTGATCGACGACAGCCACGCGGCCGAGGCCGTCACCGAGCGCGTCGCGGAGTGGCATCCGTGAACGCACGCGCCGTCAATAAAGCGCAGACGGCGAAACCCGCGGCCGTCCCGAAGCTCGATCAATTCCGCCGCATCACGATCAAGGTCGGCTCGTCGCTCCTCGTCGATCATGAACAAGGCTGCGTGAAGCGCGATTGGCTTGCCGCGCTTGCCGACGATATAGCGAGCCTGCACGGCGAGGGCAGGGATATATTGATCGTCTCCTCGGGCTCGGTCGCACTGGGGCGCACCGTGCTCGGCCTGCCGAAAGGCGCTTTGCGGCTGGAGGACAGCCAGGCGGCGGCCGCGGTCGGCCAGATCGCGCTGGCGCGGCTTTGGGCCGAAGTGCTCGGTGACCGCAAGGTCACGGCCGGGCAGATCCTCGTCACCTTCGGCGATACGGAAGAGCGCCAGCGTTATCTCAATGCGCGCGAAACCATCGGACGATTGTTGGACCTCCGCGCCATTCCGGTCATCAATGAAAACGATACGGTGGCGACCGCCGAAATCCGCTATGGCGACAACGATAGATTGGCTGCACGCGTGGCGACCATGGCTTCCGCCGATCTTCTGATCCTGCTCTCCGACGTGGCAGGTCTTTATACGGCGTCGCCGGGCTCCGATCCGGGTGCCAAGCTCATTCCCGTCGTGGCGCGCGTGACGGCGGAGATCGAGGCCATGGCCGGCGGCGCGGCCTCGGCATTCTCGCGCGGCGGCATGCGCACCAAGCTTGAAGCCGCGAAGATCGCGACGACGGGCGGCACGCATATGCTGATCGCCGACGGGCGTGTCGCGCATCCGGTGCAGCGCATCAGGGAGGCCGGGCTCTGCACCTGGTTTCTGACGCCCTCCAATCCGGTGACGGCGCGCAAAAAATGGATCGCGGGCTCGCTTGAGCCGCGCGGTACGGTCCATGTCGACGAGGGCGCGGTGAAAGCGATCTTCGGCGGCGCGAGCCTGTTGCCGGCCGGCGTCAAGCGCGTCGAGGGCAATTTCGTGCGCGGCGATTGCGTGGTGATTCGCGACGGACAGGGCGCCGAGATCGGACGCGGCCTCGTCGCCTATGATGCGATCGAGGCGGCGCAGATCGCCGGGCGCAATTCGCGCGAGATCGAAAAAGTGCTGGGCATTCCCGGCCGCGCCGAAATCATCCATCGCGATGATATGGTTGTCGGGGGCGATTAGCCGAAATGGTATGATCCTTGCCGCTTATACTGATGGCATTGGATTGGAAAAGGAGCGCTTCAAGTGGACGCGGACTTTATTCACGGCACGGTCGCGATCGATAAAGAAGGGGTGCTGACCGACACCCTGCTGTGCGGCGAGGGCAAGGTCAAAGTGACTGTCGTCATTCCGCAAGGCGCGCTGGGCGATTATACGTCTTTTGACCATCAGAAGCTCTGGCAGGCCTATCGCGCCGCGCAAAGCCGCGTCGAAGCGCTCGTCAAAGAAAAATGTTCGGGCCTGCCGACCGAGGCCTGCACGATCACGCTCGAAAAGGCCGATTTGCAGACACATTGACTACGTTCGTCATTGCGAGCGAAGCGAAGCAATCCAGTCCGGTTACTTGAGCTGTGGCTTCTGGATTGCTTCGTCGCACGCAGGCAAGTTTACGCAGGCCGCGTAAACTTGCCTGCGATTCTCCTCGCAATGACGGATAAATACTGCCAGCCCGAGAGCGAGCCGTCTCAAAAGCGCTCGCCGACCCATTCCTCGCTTTTTGCCCAAAGCGCTTCGGCATGGGCCGGATCGAGCGCATAGGCGCGCACGCCGTCGCCTGCTATGCTGATCTCCTGGCCGTCCGGCACGATGGCGCCGACATGGCAATTCTCGCAATAGCGGCCACCGACCGTATCGCCGGATGCGACGACACCAGCCCATACCGATGTCGCGGTGCCTTGCGGGACTGTTTTGAACTCGAACGGCGGTTTGCCTTCCGCTGCAAGCTGCTCGTTAATCTTGGTGATGCGTTCGATCACGGCGTCATACGAGCTCTTGTCCATATAGCGCCCGAGTTCGGTCCGGATACCGCCCGGATGCACCGCCGCGGCGCGTATGCCGCGCGCTTTGTGGCGTTTATCGAAAGCGACGGAAAAGAGAATATTCGCGGTCTTCGAGCGGCCATAGGCGACGAAGGGCTCATAAGGCGTGCGCTCGAAATTCGGATCGTCAAGGTTGACGTCGCTGAAACGATGTCCGGAGGAGGAGAGATTCACAAGCCTTGCGCCGTCGCGCATCAAGGGAGCGATCTTGTTGACGAACAGAAAATGCCCGAGGTGATTGGTGCCGAACTGCCGCTCGAACCCATCGGCCGTGCGCTCGAAGGGTGTCGTCATCACGCCCGCATTGGCGATGACGAGATCGAAGGGTTCGGCCTTCGCGAGAAGAGCGTCGGCGCAGGCGCGCACGCTGGCGAGCGAAGCAAGATCGAGTTCGACAAGCTCGAAGCCGCCGCCGCTCTTCGCGGCCGCCTCGAAGACCTCGGCAGTTGCCCGTTTGGCTTTAGCGAGGTCGCGCGCCGCGCCGGTGACGTGTGCGCCATGGGCCACGAGCGCACGCGCGGTCTCGATGCCGAGACCCGCTGAGACGCCGGTCACAAGCGCGCGTTTGCCCTTTAAATCAATGCCCTTGAGGACATCTTCGGTAGTCGAGGTTGCGCCGAATACGTCTGTCACATCATATCTCCCTGCTTCAAAGCGCAGCTATGCTTTCGCGATCAGGCCTTGCCGATCGCGCTGATGGTCCTATAAACGGAGGGTAACTCCGGAACTAATATACGGAGGATTCCTCCGTTTACAAGGGCCGCCATGACAGGCCGAGCCGAAGAGGCCAAAGAGCGAAAACCCCGCGCGGACGCGCAGCGCAATCGCGAGAGCCTTTTGAAAGCCGCCAAAGCCGCCTTCACGCGGCGCGGGGCGGAGATCAATCTCGACGATCTCGCGAAGGAGGCAGGCGTCGGCGTGGGGACGCTCTATCGCCATTTCCCGACACGCGACGCTTTGATCGAGGCGGTCTATCGCGCGGGGGTCAAGGAACTCGCGGATATGGCGGCGCAACTTTCTGCGGCGCGGCCGCCGATCGAGGCGCTGCGCGAATGGATGAAGATTTTCGTCGATTATATCGCGACGAAGCACTTGATCGCGCCGGCGTTGAATTCGATGGTCGGCGGCCCATCGCAGCTCTATGCGGAATCGGGCACGCAGATTAAAACGGCGATCGAATCGCTCGTCGCGCGCGCTGTCGCCTCCGGCGACATAAGACCCGACCTCGATCCTTTCGACCTCCTGCGGGCGCTTGTCGGCGTCGCCAATGTGGCGGCAAGCCCCGATTGGGAGGCAAGCGCGAAGCGATTGGTCGATATTCTCGTCGCGGGTTCGCGGCCTGTGGAGTGAAGCGCGCCGCGCCTCGTAAAGCTACGCGGCTTTGGAGCGATGTTTGACCCGCTTATTTGGCCGGTCCCAAACGGGCGGCGTGCCGATCACATGCCGCAACGCTGCGATGAAAGCGGCGATCTTCGCAGGCGGATCGGCGAGCGCTCGCAAAACATAGATCCCGCCAGCATCGCCGCTTGCATCGACGGCCTTCGGCAACAGGCGCTTCAGCGTGCCCGCGGCTATGTCGCCACCGACGACCCAGTTCGGCAACAAGGCGATGCCAAGGCCGGATAAAGCCGCGCCTCTCAAGGCTTCGAAATCGTCACAGCGGAACACGTCTTGCGCACCCGCGAGCGTTCGCTTGGAACAGCCGAGCAGGTCCGACCAGCCGAGCACGTCCATGCCGTGCATTTTGTCGAGCAGGCGATGATGGGCGAGCTCTGCGAGCGATGTGGGACTGCCGGCGTGTTTGAGATAGCGCGGGCTTGCGACGAGCCGCCTTTCATGCGCGGCAAGCTTTGTGGCGATCAGAGAACTATCTGCCAGCCGCCCGGCGCGAATGACGGCGTCGAGTCGTTCGACGATGGGATCGGCGATCCGTTCCGTCAGATCGAGCTCCGTGCGCAGATCCGGATGCGCCGTAATCAGCGCCTCGATGGCCGGAATGACATAGCGTTTCCCGAATGTCGGAAGGCAGGCGATACGCAAAACGCCGCGCACGCTGCCCGCAAGGGCTGCGGCCTCGTCGCGCAGATCCGCGAGATCGTCGAGAACGAGCTGGGCGCGCTGCAAGACGAGATTGCCGGCGCTCGTCGGTGCCAGGGCGCGCGTCGAGCGGGTCAAAAGCGTCACGCCGAGATCGGCTTCGAGCGCATCGATCTGACGCACGATCGAAGAATGCGCGACCGCGTGCCGCCGCGCGACGGCGGAGAAGCTGCCGAAGCGGCAGACCTCGACGAATACGGCGAGATATTCGGCGAACTTGACCCGGTCCATCTGTGCATTCTGCACACAGGTGCTGCGA
>JAATEW010000422.1 GCA_015655535.1 Hyphomicrobiales bacterium
GACGTGATGGGCTATTCGCTCGGCGCGCGCATCGCAACCTCTTTGGCCAAAACCCATCAAGAGCGGGTGCGGGCGCTGAGCATCGGTGGGCTTGGCTATAATCTCATCGACGGTTCGGGGCTGCCTTCAAATCTCGCAGAAGCCATGGAGGCGGGTTCGGTCGATGAACTTGCCGATCCGGTGCAGAAAATGTTCCGGGCTTTCGCCGAGGCCACCAAAAGCGATTTGAAGGCGCTCGCGGCCTGCCTGCGCGGCTCGCGGCAGCATATGAGCGAGGCTGAGGTCGCGGGCATGAGCCTGCCTGTCTTGGTGGCCGTCGGGACGGAGGATGAGATCGCCGGTCGGGCGGAACGCCTCGCGGCTTTGTTTCCGCATGCTCAGGCCCTGGATATCCCCGGGCGGGATCACAACAAGGCGGTCGGCGATAAAGTCTATAAAACTACTGTACTCAACTTCTTGCTTTCCAGAGCATGAAATTCTACAGAAAGCAGGTGACGGCGCAGAGATTGCTTAAATATGCGGATGCCCGACAAAAAAGGCCGGGGCCGAGGGAGTTGTGGCGTGTCTTTCAGCAATACCGTGCATGAAGCCGCGAAAGTCATCAGCATCGATAGCGTCGATCCCATCTTCGCGCGGATGCGGACGGAAGCCGAGGAAACCATCCATCGCGAGCCCGAGATTTCGGGCATCATGATGTCGACGGTCCTCAATCACGACACGCTTGAAGGCGCGATCATCCATAGGCTCGCAGCCAGGCTCGGCCATCCGGAAGTGCCGGGCGATCTCATCCGCGAAACCTATCTCGACGTGCTGGCCTATGATCCCTCGATCGCGGCAGCCTTTCGCGCCGATCTCGTGGCGGTCGTCGATCGTGATCCGGCCTGCGTGCGCGTGATCGAACCCGTGCTTTATTTCAAGGGCTTTCACGCCATCCAGACGCATCGTCTCGCGCATGCTTTGTGGAATGCCGGACGCCGCGATTTCGCACTCTACCTTCAAAGCCGCTCGTCCGAGGTTTTCCAGACCGATATTCATCCGGCCGCGCAATTCGGAAAGAGCATTTTCCTCGACCACGCGACGGGCCTCGTCGTCGGCTCGACCGCCGTCATTGAGGACGGCGTCTCGATGCTTCAGGACGTGACTCTCGGCGGCACCGGCAAGGAGAAGGGCGACCGTCACCCGAAGATCCGACACGGCGTGCTGATCGGCGCGGGCGCGAAAATCCTCGGCAATATAGAGGTCGGTCATTGCGCCAGAATCGCGGCGGGCTCGGTCGTGCTGCATCCGGTGCCGAATAATAAGACGGTGGCCGGTGTGCCGGCCAAAATCGTGGGCGAGGCCGGCTGCGCCGAACCGGCGCTCAGCATGGATCAGATTCTCGCGGCCAAACCCGCCGTGGTTTAGCCTCGTCCGAACCCCGGACTTGCGGTCGAAGCGCTTTTCTGGCAAAGGCACGCTCCTCGTCTGAAAGGGAGATGGCCTTTGGACAAAGCCGAATTGCGTAAATTGCAAGGCTTCCTGCGTCAGACCTTTGGCCATCAAGGCATCAAAGTCACGCAAGCGCGTAAAAACCCCGACGATGCCGAAGTGCATCTCGGTGAGCGGCAGATCGGCTCCCTCGTCGTCGATGACGAAGATGGCGACCGTTCGTTTGCCTTCGATATGAAAATTCCGGTCGGCCGCGAAGTGCTGCAGGAATATCTGCGGCGGCTGTTCGAAAACGACCAGCTCAAGATCGTGCCGCGCCACAAGAAGAACGATTCGGTCGAGCTCAATCGCGGCGACGACTTTTTAGGCGTCATTTCCGCCGACGATCCGAAGGGCCATAGCTATACCTTGCAGATGGCCATTCTCGATTTCGACCTCGAAGATTTCTGACTCAGGCTCACCTTATAATCCGCCTTGAATGGTGATTGGCACCAGGACGACTTCATGCCTTTTTATGAAATTGACGGCCTTGCGCCGAGTTTGCCCGAGAGCGGCCGCTTCTGGATCGCGCCCGACGTGCAGATCGTTGGCGACGTCCGGTTCGGCGAAGATGCCTCGGTCTGGTTCGGCTCCGTTCTGCGTGGCGACAATGATTCGATCACGCTCGGCGCGGGGTCGAACATCCAAGACGGTTGCCTCGTGCATACGGACCCAGGCTTTCCGGTCTCCCTTGGTGCTCATAGTTCCGTCGGCCATGGCGTGATGCTGCACGGCTGCTCGATCGGCGAAAAGAGCTTGATCGGCATGCGCGCGATCATTTTGAACGGCGCGAAGATCGGCAATAATTGCCTCGTCGGAGCCGGGTCGCTCGTGACTGAAGGCAAAGAATTTCCTGACAATTCGATGATCATCGGCAGCCCCGCACGGGTCCTGCGGACGCTTGAAGAAAAAGATTTGAAGCGCATGCAAGGCGCGGCCGGCTATGTGGCGCGCTGGCAGCGCTATAAGAAAGGGCTCGTTGTCCGCAGCGTGTGAGTTGAGAAAAGTTGCCGACTTTTCGGATAAAATCATGCGCCTAAGGGCCTCGGCTTGATCGTGGACCGTCATTGCAAGCGCAGCGGAGCAACCCAAAGGCTTGAGTCGTTTGACTGGATTGCTTCGCTGCGCTTGCAATGACGATCTTTGGGAACGAGTGCGTGATCAAACTCTGGGGCCGCAACACGTCCAGCAATGTCACCAAGGTGACTTGGCTGCTGGAAGAGCTCGGCCTGGACTATGAACGCATCGATGCTGGCGGTCGCTTCGGCGGCACCGACACGCCGCATTATCGCGCGATGAACCCGCTCGGTTTGGTCCCAGCGCTTGAGGACGGCGATTTCACCCTCTTCGAGAGCAATGCGATCTTGCGCTACATCTGCAACGCGCATGCGGCCGATAGCGCGATCTATCCGCTGGCGCCGCGCGCGCGTGCGTCGGTCGAGGCATGGATGGATTTCCAGCAGACGGCGCTCTCCCGTCATCAATCGATCGTGTTTCAAGGCCTGATCCGCATCGCGCCCGAAAAGCGCGACAACGCGGCAATCGCCGCTGCGATCAAGGAAGCTGCCCGCATATGGGCGATCCTGGACGCGCGCCTCGCTTCGCATCCCTACGTAGTGGGCGATGACATCACGCTCGCGGACATGGCCTTCGGTCCGCATGTGCATCGCTGGTTCAATATGTCATTCGAGCGGCCGGAGGCACCTTGTCTGCGCGCCTGGTATGAGCGCTTGCTGGCGCGCCCGGCGTTCAAGGCGCATTGCGCGGGACCTCTCGTCTAAGACTTTATTTCAGCGCATCATCTGATCCGAAAGCGCCAATCTCGGGATGATGCTCTAGGGTCTGGCCCTCGTTGGCACCAACTCCAAACCCTCATCCTGAGGAGCGAGCCACAGGGCGTTGCGAAGCGACGCGCTATGCTCGCGTCTCGAATGACAAGGGTTGAGAGGAGAGTAGGGTTATTGATCCCTCGTCCTTCGAGATGCACGCCTATCGGCGTGCTCCTCAGGATGAGGGATCAGGTAATCGCGTTTGGACCCTAAAGCCGCAAGTCTTCGTTGAATTGTTCGATCGGAATCTGTGCGTCGAATTCAACCGCCATGCCCTTGTCGAAATGGCGGATGATATAGCCGCGCATCGAGCCGAGACGGACTTTGGTTTTGATCGGAAGCCGGAGTTCCGTCACGATGGCAGCGCCGGAAATCGAGACATTGTCCAGTTTCACAAGATGCTCGCGGCCATCTTCGAGCTGCAGGATGCAATGCCGGAGATTGAGCACGAGCCGGTCATGCCTGCGGTCGGCTTTTTCGAGCGATTCGCGATTGAGCAGCCAGGTGAGCTGATCGGCGATCTTCTCGCGCTTATTGCCGGGCAGGATCAGGCCCAGGGCAAAGCCGAACAAAGTGTGGCGGACGATATTGCCTTCGATCCGGCCGATATAATCGAGATAGATGACGACGCGCTCTCCGACCCTGCCGCGGACGGGTGCGGCGACGGAGACGCCGGTCGGCGAAAAATCAATCGTGCGGCAGGGGAACTCACGCTTGTCCTCCAGCATGTACCGCCCCGGCACCGAGACGTTGATACGCTGATAGTCGCGTCGTTCCTGTTGCTGCCGGACAGAACTCACGATCCCGGTCATGGATGGGCGAACCTCGCGTGCGGCAGGAGAGCCGGCACGGCTGAGGTTAACATGTGCGAAGTTGAGTTAACGGCGGCTTACCGATGGGGTATTTTTTAGGTGTTTCCAATATAGATTCGTAAGTGCCTGCGTTGTTCGAAAGATGAAAAAACAGGGCTCGATCCGAGACCGGCTCGCGAGGCGCCTCCAGCCGGGGCCGGGTTGGGATCGTCCAATACGCGCATGGATAAAAAATCCAAGACTTCGATCGGTATCAATCCAAGCCAGGAGGGCCGTTTCGCCGGAGCCAGCCGGCCCAAAACGCGCGCATGGGTTTTGCCGTAATAGCGAAGCGGCAAAAGCAGCAGTTCGAATTCCGTCGAGTCATAATCCTCCGGCGCCGCCGCGGCGCCGGCGACGATCGGGCAGGTGCCATCGACGACCATCTGCATCATTCTGACGATCTCGGCCCGCTGCGCTTCGTTCCAGAGCGAGAGAAAAGACCAGCCTTTGAGTTCCGCATCGAACAAAGCGCTGAGGCGCGTGCCGGACAGACAAAACGGATAGGTTCGCTCCGCGTCGACTTCCAGCATGAATGTGTCGGCGAGAACATTGCGGATGGCGGCCGGATCGAGATCGGCGCGTTCCGGCGCGGCGCGGCCGCGGCGCAACTCGTCCCAATAGGCGAAAAGCTCGAAGCTGCCCGCTTGTCTCATTTCGGCACTCGCATTTGTCCGGGCGTCGGTCAGCCTGGGCCTCATTCCTCGGAAACCGGCCCAGAACGGCACCGGCTACGGTGCGAAACTCGACCGTGACAGAGACGGAGCAGCGGATATGCCACGCGCTTTTGCTTTGCCGCGCGGCGAAGCGGCGGCAGGACGGAGCTGGTGAATGGGGTTGGGAAGCGGTGAAGCAGGCCTATAATTTGGCTTGCGTCTTCTTGGTATTTTCGGGCGTCGCCGCGGTGCTGGTCTCGCCGAACCTTGCTTGATAGATGGCGAGATTTTCTAAAACGCGCTGCACGTAATTGCGCGTTTCCGTGAACGGGATGCGTTCGATCCAATCGATCGGGTCGACGCCCGGCGAGCGCGGGTCGCCATGGGCTTCGATCCATTCCTTCACATGTTTGCCGCCGGCATTATAGGCCGCGAAGGTCAGGATCAGCGAGCCGCCCTGCTCGGCGATGAGGGCGCCGAGATGGGCCGCGCCGAGCTGCGCGTTGAAGGTGGGATCGGAGAGAAGACGGTTTTCATCGAAGGCGAGGCCAGCGCGTTCGGCGGTGCGTTTGGCGGTCGAGGCGATCATCTGCATCAGTCCTTTGGCGCCCGCCTGCGACGCGGCTTTCGGATCGAAGGCGCTTTCCTGCCGCGCCACCGAATAGACGACGGATTTCGCTGCCGAATTCTGCAACGGTTCGAAGTCGGGTATCCCATAAAGCGGAAAGGCCAGATGTTCGAGCGCAATGCCCCTATGGCCCGCGAGCTTGCCGATCATCAGCGAGAGATGCGCATCCTGCTGCTTCGCGACAATATTGGCGATGGCCGCGATCTGCGCCCGGTCTTCAAGATGCTGCACTGATTCCACGGAGAGCGATGTGGCAAGATCCTTTTCGCCGATCGAAAAGAGAAGCTCGGTGACGCGGACCGCCTCCGCGCGCTGATCCTCGGGCGGTTCCACCGCAGCCGGGCGCAGCGGCAGACCGAGCCCGAGCCGGGCGCGCGCCAATTGACCGTAAAAGGTCGCGGGATAGGCAGCGGCCTTTTCGTAAAAGCGATTGGCGCGCGTCAGGGCATCCTCGTCCGGTGTCGCCTCGGCCGCGCGGCCTTGCCAATAGGCGGCGCGCGCCATCGACATGGGCGTCACCGCGATCTCGGCGAGTTTGGCGAAATGCGGCGCGGCGAGCGCCGGATCGTTCATGAAACGCAAGGCGATCCAGCCGGCATGAAATTCGGCTTCGATCTTCGATTCGTTGGAACGCGCCGAATGTTCCGCGCAAAGCCGATAGGCGAGCTTCGTGTCGCCTTGATCGAGGACTTTGCGAGCGAGAAGGCGGCGCTCGACCCACCATTCGTCGCCATTGACGAGGCGGACCGGATCGCGCGGCGCCGCCAGCATGACATCCACCGCCTCTTTGATCTTGTCGGCGCGGCGGAATTTTTGAATCTGGGCGAACAGAAAACCCGGATCGGCCTTCAAAGGCACCGGCACTTTCTGCATCAGCTTGTCGGACGCGGCTTCGTTGATGACGGCGGCGCGGGCTTGCGCCAAAGCGACGACATCGGGTCCGGCCAACAAGGCCGAACGCATCGCTGGACCGATTGCTTCCTTGTAGAGAAGATGATCGGCGCGGGATTTATAATCGGACTTGTCGAGATAGCTGCCGAAATCGGTCCTGATCTTGGTCTCGAGAGGCGGGCTCAACTCCGACTCGCGCCAGAGGCCGCGAACGAGCTTTTGCGCTTCCGGTTGATTGCCATCGGCCGCCAAGGCCTGCGCGAGCGCCAGTTTGCCGAAGGCCGTTTGCGGTGGCGACGATGCGAAGAAGGCTTGCACAAGCGCTTTGTCGCGGTGCTCGGCGTAAATGGCTTCCTCGGCGCGGTTGCGCAGCCAGCCGAGCGCCGGCCAATCTTGATGGGCGGCGGCAAAGCGCTGGAGCCGCGCCAATCCGACATCATGCGGCAGAGTCTTCACCGCGATCCATTCGAGCGTCAGACGGACGAGATCGTCGGTCGCGGTCTTCGCGGCCTCGTCGCCATGGGCGAGATCATTCGTCTTATAGAAGGCGATCGCTTCGCGCAGGCCGGTGAGATCGCGGCCAGGTTCGGCCGGCTGATCCGCGGGAGCTGCCGGTGTCTGCTCCGCCTCGTGCGTCCGCAGCTCGGCCGGACGCGGCACGGGGTGCATGAGGGCATGAAGAACAAAGGCGGTATGAGTCTTGGCTTCATCGAGCCAAGTCGCATTGGCCAAGCGTTTCGCCAAGACGAAAAGGCCGGGCTCATAGGTCCTCGGGCCGTCCGGCACGGGTATGGCGAGGCAAAGCGCCAAAGTGCCCAAGCCGGCCATAAATGGAACGAGGACTCGTTTGAGGATCATCCGCCCCTCTGTCGCAGGGGCGAAAGCGTGTGCTACTTCGGTGATTGGCTGTGCCCCCTCGCGCAATATTCATCCAAGCAAGACAAAATGACCGCATTCTTAAGAGTTTTACAGGATCTGTAGCCGCGGACAGATAAAGGATGCCGCGTAATAATCCTGATGTGCTGACGCAACGTGCCGGTCTCTTCGGCCGGTCTTGGGCCCTCTTCGGGGCCGGCGGGTCTTTTCGGATCGCCCTACAACCGTTATGTCTGTGGCGTCTTCTAGAAAGCTCGCGTTACAGTTGCCGAGCTAACCTGCGAATTGCGGCGTCTCTTGGGCGCCCGGCAGAAGGGTCAAGCCGATATGGGCCAGAAAGCCTGTTTTAAGGGATCTATCACCGCCTTGGTAACCCCGTTTCGGGACGGAAAATTGGATGAGGACCGGTTTCGGGCCTTTGTCGATTGGCAAATCGTCAGCGGAACGCATGGTCTCGTGCCGGTCGGAACGACGGGCGAAAGCGCAACCTTGAGCTTTGCTGAGCATTGCCACGTCGTTTCGGCCTGTATCGCTGAAACCAAGGGCCGCGTGCCGGTGATCGCGGGTTCCGGATCGAACAATACGGTTGAGGCGATCGCACTCGCGCAACACGCGGAAAAGGCCGGCGCCGACGGGCTTCTCGTCGTCACGCCTTATTACAACAAGCCCTCGCAGGAGGGCATGTATCAGCATTTCAAGGC
>JAATEW010000197.1 GCA_015655535.1 Hyphomicrobiales bacterium
CTAGCGCGTGCGCGTGCCACGCTGCGCGAGCATCTGAGGACTTAAGCGTGACGGGATTTGCGCGCGATGGAAGGAGTTTGGTTATGTTGACGCTTAAGCAGTTCACGGCAATGCTCGACAGCTACGGCGCTGATCCGCGGCGCTGGCCGGCGAACATGCGCGTGGAGGCGCAGGCGCTTCTCGATCGATCGGATGAGGCGCGACGGAGTCTCGCCGATGCCCGGTGCTTGGATGAGGGCATCATATCGGCGAGCGCGCGGGAAGAGGCTGAACTTTGGCAGCCTGGCGATCAGGATGCGGCGCTCGCGAGATTGCGTTCGGGCGTAGCGGCCCGGATCGCGTCGACATCTTATCAGCGCTCTGGTCGCCGCTCCGCGTGGACATTGTTTGAAGACATGCAATGGGTCTTCTCTCCGCGTCTTGCCTGGGTCGGCGTCGGTGCGAGCAGCAGCCTTGCCGTCGTCGCAGGGTTGCTGATCGGCGCGGCTTTCGGCGCGCCATCCACGTCCGACAATCTCATGACGATGCTGCAGCCGGACCCTATTCAGATATTGGCGGATTGAACATGCGTGCATCTACCGAAAATTCGTCTCGCCGGCCGATCTGGAGACGGATCGCCTTGCCGATTTCGCTCGTCTTGAACATTTTCCTGATCGCAGTGATCGGCGGCCATATCTTGCACCGGAATGCCTATCACTTCAGAAGCGGGGGATCGCTGCTGACGCATGCTCTGGCCAATGCCGCGGCTAGCCTTCCGCCATCGGATGCGGAAGCCTTCAGCGCCGTGATGCGCCGCGATGCGCCACGCTACAAGCAATCCGCCGCCGATCTTGCTACCGTTCGCGAAGAACTCGAAAAGCAGATCGCAAGCGAGTCTTTCGATCAGGAGGCGGTGAAGCGCGCGCTCGTCGCATGGCGCAACGCCTGGAGCCGCTTCACCGATGATTTCAGCGATACGCTCACGGAAGCCCTTTCAAAAGTGTCGCCCGAGGGCCGCCGCAGGCTCATCGTGGAACGCGGGCGCTGGCTTGAGGGCGGCGCCGCGAAGTGATCGCGGCCTACCGGGGGGGGATCGCTTGTTTCCCTTCGTACCATCTGGTGTCGAGGGCGCAGGGCCTTCCAACCGGAGACAATGATCAATGAAACATGACTCGATCCGAAAGCTCGGCGGAATTGCGCTTGTCACGGCGCTCGGCCTATGGGGCGGGGGCAATGTCGCGAGCGCCCAACAAAGTGTCATACGCGAGGCCTGCGCAGCCGATTACAAATCGCTTTGCACCGGCGTGCAGCCGGGCGGCGGCCGCATCATCGCCTGCCTGAAAGAGAATGAAACAAAGCTCTCCTCCAATTGCCAGAAGGCACTGACGGCTGCCAAGGGCGCACAATAGAGCGCAAGTCCCTTCAACGCGCGGAGCGCATCTGGAGAGCAGCATCGACTGCGCGACATTGCGCCCGCCAACATGCGAGATGTTGCGATGAGCGAAACACCTTTCGATCAAATCCGCATTAAGCAGGCCAAGCAAAGACGAAAGCAGGCGGAGAGCCTTTTGATCGTCGTTGGCGCTATCGTCGTCGGTATCGGTCTCGGCATCGGCTCGGCCTTCTTGATCGTGCGCGACAGCGGTTGCGGAATGCCGTTTTACGGTTGCGACACGATCGAGAGCACGGATGCGGACGGGGGTCTTTAAAGCGGTGATTTCGCCATTTCATGTGTCGCAATTGCCAATCGGATTCGTATCACGCGCATACGGCATCGACCGTATCGATTTTCAAGGAGCCCCCGATGATACGTAAACTTATGTTGGCATCCTTATTGGTTGCCGGAACAGCCGCAGCCATTGCCTCTCCCGCCGATGCCGCCGGATTTGTCGTCTGGGGCGGCCATGGCGGATATCACGGCGGATGGGGTCACCATGGCGGCTATGGCTATCATGGCGGTTATGGCTGGGGATATCACGGTTGCTGTTATGGCGGCGGTGCCGTCGCCGCCGGTGCCGCGGCGGGAGTCGTTGCGGGCGCAGCCATCGGCGCGGCCGCGGCCCGGCCGGTCTATGCCGCCCCGGCCGTCGTCTACGCGCCGCCGGTGGTCTATGCGCCGCCGGCTTATTACGTGCGCTGAGCGCTCATCCCACTTTAATCTTTCGTTTTGACGCATGAACTTTTTCCGAAAAGTCTGCAACTTTTCGGGTTCATGCTCCGGCGACTCCGGAGCCGATCCATCTCCGGAGTCGCGCTCAGATGAAGTCCTTTTGCAGCATCAGAATAAAGGCCTTCAGTCCCTGAGCGGCAAAGAAGGCTTGGGCGGTGTCATTCGTCGCCCAGGTCGCGAGCACAAGCTTGTTGATCGAATCGGCGCGGGCTTCATCCTGGACATTTTTTAAGAGTGCGGAGGCGACGCCTTGCCGGCGCGCAGCCGCATCAACGGCAAGATGGTGGACATAGACGCGTCGCGTCGGAAAGGTGAAAGGCGTCTCCGCCGTCTCCTGCTTTTCGAACCAGACATAGCCCGCGATCGCGCCATCGATCTCGGCGACGCGAAACGCATGCTGCGGAGAGTCGAGTTGTGCTGAAAAAAAAGCAGCCACTTCCATCTCGTCCGTGACGGCCTTGAAAAGCGACGGTTCGAGACCGGCATGCAGCCATTGGACCGTCTGATTGATGCGGACGATCGCGTCTATGTCGGCCTCGTCGGCAGTGCGCACGGATATGGGTGTGGCCGCCTCATTGCCCATTCTGCGCGTCCTCCAGAATCATCGCCGCGCCTTTTTCGGCGATCATCATCGTCGGTGAATTGGTGTTGCCCGACGTGATGCGGGGCATGGCGGAAGCGTCGATGACGCGCAAGCCCGCGATCCCGCGCACCCGCAGCCGCGCGTCGAGCACCGCGCCCATGTCATGATCGGCGCCCATGCGCGCCGTGCCGACCGGATGGAAGATCGTCGTGCCGATCGCGCCGGCCGCTTTCAAAAGATCTTCGTCGCTCTGCGCGGCGGGGCCGGGCAGATATTCCTCCGGCTGAAAACGTGCGAGCGGCGCCTGCGCGATGATTTTGCGGGTCAGCTTCAACGCCTCGACGGCGACGCGGCCATCCTCCTCCGTCGACAGATAATTAGGCCTGATCTCGGGCGGCGACATAGGGTCCGGGTTCACGGCATGGATAGAGCCGCGGCTCGACGGACGCAGGTTGCAGACGCTCGCGGTGAAGGCCTCGAAAGGATGGAGCCCCATGCCCCAGGCATCGAGCGACAGCGGCTGAAAATGATATTCGAGATTGGCCGTCACATAGTCCGAAGAGGATCTGGTGAACATGCCGACCTGGCTCGGCGCCATGGTCAGCGGGCCTGTGCGAAACAGAGCATATTCGACCCCCATCCAGCCGCGCTTCATGAGATTGGCATAGCGCAGGTTGAGCGTCGGAATACCGGTCACCTTATAGACGGGCCGGATTTGCAGATGATCCTGCAGATTCTCGCCGACGCCGGGTGCGTGAAGATGAACCTTGATGCCGAGCCTTTGCAGACGCGCGGCGTCGCCGACGCCCGACAATTCGAGCAATTTCGGCGAAGCGACGGCGCCAGCCGACAGCACCACCTCGCGCCGTGCGTGGGCGAGATAGCGCCGCCCGCCGCGTTCGAAAACAATGCCCGTGGCGTGACGGTTCTCGATTGCGACGCGTTCGACGTGAACGCCGGTCTCCAACCTTACATTTGGGCGCTTCAGAATAGGTTTCAGGAAACCCCGCGCGGCGCTCCAGCGCCGTCCGCGCCGCTGGTTGACCTGAAAATAGGATGAGCCTTCGTTGTCACCCGTGTTGAAATCCGGGATTTTTTTTATCCCGGCGGTCTCGGCTGCGTCGCGCAGGGCATCGAGCACAGCCCATCGGATGCGCGGCGGCTCGACGCGCCACTCGCCGCCGCGGCCGTGAAATTCATTCGCCTGGGCGAAATGATCCTCGTGCTTGAGAAAATAGGGCAGGGTGTCTGCCCAGCTCCAGCCTTCCAGCCCGAGCTGGCGCCAGCCGTCGTAATCCGCAGCCTGGCCGCGCATATAGATCATCGCATTGATGGACGACGATCCGCCGATCACCTTGCCGCGCGGATAGGCGAGCTTGCGCCCGTTGAGGCCAGGCTCTTCGGCGGTCGTAAACATCCAATCGGCACGCGGATTTCCGATCGCAAAGAGATAGCCGGCTGGAATGTGAAACCAGATCCAATTGTCATGACCGCCGGCTTCCAGCACGAGCACATGGTTTGCCGGATCGGCCGAAAGCCGGTTCGCCAAAACGCAGCCTGCCGATCCCGCGCCGACGATAATATAATCGTAGGTTCCAAAATCCTCGGCCGCGCCGCCGCCTGCCATATTGTCCCGCCCAATCCCGCTTTAGCTTTTCGTGTCTTGGCTTTGGATCAAAACACGCTTTAACGTGCCGCGCATCAGATGAATTCAGCCGTTCATCTATCGTTGGATGCGTCTTTCGCCGCAGCGGGCCGAACTGGATTCAAGTCTCGGGCTTCGATGCGGTCGTGGCTCCAGCATATTCATTTACCGCGCGCTGAAGATCCGACAGGTTTTGATGCAATTGCTCGAGCGCGAAACCGAGCGCGAAGACGCGTTCGGTTTCGGGGCCCGGCAGAGTGCGGGTCAGACCCTCTTGCCGAAGCGCGGTGAATTGAGCCTCGTATTTCCCGATCGCGGCCTCCGCGGCCTGAAATGATGGCGGAAGCCGCCGGGCCACCAGC
>JAATEW010000372.1 GCA_015655535.1 Hyphomicrobiales bacterium
ATGGGTGAGAGCTTCATTACGTATGCCACGGCTTACGGCAATGTACCCGTAGGCGGCATGAGTGAGGGGATCGGTGGGTTTATCGGGTGGAATTCCAACACCGCGATCTCCAACAGCGCGGCCTACGGCAATGTGACTGCTTCTGCTACTCAGAGTTCAATCGGTAATGCCGTCGGCGGATTTGTTGGGGGAGGCGGCTATATCATATTGAACAGCGTTGCTTATGGTACGGTGACGGGGTTTGACGCTGGCGGGTTCGGTGGCCGCATCACGGGCGGCACGCTCAGCAACAATTACTATAACAGCAGCGCTAATCCTAATGGCGGCCTGGGGAAAAACGATTCCAACGGCAGCGCAAGAATTCAGGACATAGGCCTGACCCGCGCACAGCTAAATGACGTGCCGTTTTACCTGAATGGCACCATCGGTCAGGTGCTGGCGGATCGGGCGGCGGCGCAAGCAGCACAGGCCGCGGCGGCCCAAGCTGCCGCGGCTCAGGCGGCCGCCGCTCAGCAAGCCGCCGCTCAGCAAGCCGCCGCTCAGCAAGCCGCCGGGGCGGCCAATGCGATCGGGACGGCCGATACGCAGACCTCGGCCGAGAATCCGCCGACCTCAGCCATCTCGAAAGCCGGAACTCAAGCCGTCGCCGCCGTCGCGCCGCCGAAGCTTGAAGAAAACTTCCCGAACCTGCCGCCCGCCGCAACGCCGGTGCCGCATGAGGAACGCAAGATCATCCGCCACGCCGCGGCGACAACCCACCATCACGGCGGCGGCGGCAGGGGCGGCGCCAATCTCCGCTCGATCGAGATCAACGGCCAGCGTTTCGACCTCGAGAAAAACCACTAGTCGCGTCCATTGCCCGGAAGGTGTAGCGCTATGAAACTTCGTCCATTTCTCGCCTGTTGCAGCGTGCTTGCAGCAATGCTCGTTGCGCTGCCGTCGGCCCAGGCGCAATGGCCGGCCGGTGCCGAGACGGTCAATGAAACCTATCAGGACTGGCAGATGACCTGCACCCAACCACAAAGCGGCAAGCATTGCGCCGTCAGTCAACAGCAGACCGACTCCAAGACCAGTCAGCGCGTGCTCGCCGTCGAATTGCAGCCACAAGGCGACAAAGCAGAAGGTGCGTTAATCCTGCCGTTCGGTGTTCTTCTCGATAAGGGCATTACCCTCAAGATCGGCGAGGCCGATGTGGGACCGGTATTGCGTTTTAAAACTTGTCTACCGCAAGGCTGTCTTGTGCCCTTGAACCTCGATGCAAAGACGCTCGCGGCTCTGCGCAAGGCAACTGCGTTCACCGTCAATGCTGTCAGCACCACTGACCAGGCAATGGCCCTCTCGGTTTCACTGAAAGGGTTCGGGCAAGCGCTGGATCGCGCCGCCGTGCTCATACGTTAGACGAGCGTTGATCCGCATAGAGCCGCTGCGGGTTGATGCCAGCGGCAAAAGAGGAATCGTGCGCTCAATTGTGATCAACGGCCAGCGCTTCGACCTTGAGAAGAACCACTAGTGTTGATTTTATGTGAAGGTGTAGCGTTATGAAGTTCGGTCCATTCATTGCCCGGTACGGGGCATTTCAAGCAACGCTTTTCGCAACGCTCGCCGCAACGGCTTTGGCTCAGGCGCAGACCGCGGTACCAGGCGGCGGGATCGGCGGTGCCGTCCGCACCACCGAAGAGTCGCAGCAGGCCGCGCCGCGGCCGGTCAACGCCCCGCCCGTGCTGCCGCAAGTGACCGAGCCCCTGCTCCGGCTGAAGGACAAGGAGACCTTGTTCATCCGCCATTTCGAATTCATCGCGCCGCCCGGCCTCGTCGACGAGGCGGCGGTGCAGGCGATCCTCGTGCCTTACGAGAACCGCAAATTGACGCTCTCGCAGATCTACGCGGCAGCGGATGAGATCACGGCGCTTTACCGCAATGAGGGCTATGTCGTCGCCAAGGCCTATGTGCCGGCGCAGGACGCCCGCCACGGCGTCCTGAAGATCAAGCTTCTTCCAGGCCAGTTCGGTTCCGTCACGGTCAAGAACGAGTCGCTCGTCAGGGACGATTTTCTGCAGGGCGTCGTCGATCATGCGGTCGCGGGCTCGACCTATATCCGCAAGGACGAACTCGAACGCGCCATGTTGCTCGTCAACGATCTGCCGGGCGTCAGCACGCCGCGCATCGCGATTGAGCCCGGAGCCCAGCCGGGAACGTCAGATTTCTTGTTCACTGTACCGGAAGGCCGCCGCATCGACGGCTATCTCCTCGGCGACAATTATGGTTCGCCTTGGACGGGACGCGACAGGCTGTCGGCCGGCCTCAACCTGAACTCGCCGCTCGGTTATGGCGACAGGATCTCGGGTTATGGCATCGTCTCGGAAAAAACCCACCTCGTGAACGGGCGCGTCGCCTATGCCTTTCCGATCGGCTATGACGGGGTCCGCGGCGAGATCGCCGGGTTCCGCACGACCTATGTGCTCGGCGGCGCTTTCGCAGGCCTCGGCGCGACAGGCACGGCCAATGGCGGGAGCGCCACGGTCAGCTATGCGATCAAGCGCACGCGCGAGGACAGCATCTATGTTTCGGGGAACTTCACCTACAAGGGCCTCGACGACAAGACGCAAGGGATCTCCTTCGCCAACCGGACGATTCCGCTCGGTACCTTGGCGGTCAACCGGGATACGCTGGGATTTCTTCCCTTCACCGCTTTGCCGCTGACGACGAGCACCAGCCTTTCATTCACCGCCGGCAATGTAAACTTTTCCGATCCCGCACAAAACGCGGCGAACATCGCCGGCGCCAATACGGCTGGAATGTATGAAAGATTCAATCTGAACTTCCAGGCGGTTCTCGCGCTTGACGAACAATGGTCGCTCAGCGGCACTCTCAAGTCGCAGTGGGCCCTGTCACGAAATCTCGACACCAGCGAACAAATGACGCTGACAGGCTTTTGGGGCGTGCGCTCCTATGACGAAGGTCTTTCCGCCGACAGCGGCTTTGTCGCGACGCCGGAACTTAAATATGCCTTGCCGAACTTCTATGATTACCACCATGCGGTCGGTCTCTTCGCTGATGTCGGCGCGGGCTGGCTCTATAATGGCGCCTTCACAACGACGCAGAAAACCCTCACCGAATTGAATGACGTCGGCTTCGGCTATTACGCGACCTATGAATATTCGCCTGGGCGGGCGTTGCTGGTGAAGGCGCAGGTCGCCCATACCTATGGCAACGAGAACGGCGCCGACCTCTACGATCGGAAGACCAAAGGCCTGGTTCAGGTCGGCCTTACGTTCTAAAACCATAATCTTGAAAGCTGTATGCTCTCGGGTATGCGTCAAAATTACAGTTTGGAGCGGGAGTATAATTCAACTTAAAGCGACGACATTCTAACACGCTGATACCATGGCGCGCACCTTCTCCCGCTTGCGCTGAAGATGGCCTGGATGAATGGCTGCCGGGCGGAAGCCTCATGCATTGAGCCGTCGCTCATTATGATGACGGGCGTTTTTATCAAGGAAGGGCTCGCCAATGCGTGATGGGCCAACTTTCCTTCAAGCGCCATGCATGAGAGGGACTTTTTAAAAGATTTGGACAAAGTGCAATGCAGATAGATTGGCTTTCCAACGCGCCCTATATCGGTCTGCTCGGCACCGTTCTCGGCATCATGCTGACCTTCTACAACATCGGCTTCGACGCTTCGGCGGATGTCGGCAAGATGATGATCTGGCTTGCGCTGGCGCTGAAGGCCACAGCCGCGGGGCTTGTCGTCGCGCTGATTTCGGTCATCAGCTATAAATGCTCCTGCGCAAGGCCAGGGTTCTCATGCTTGAACGGGAGGCCGCGCGTGGATGAGCAGCCTAACGCAACGCTCGCCTCATTCCCACGACATCATGCCGATGCTTTTGACGACGGCGTTGACCACCGCCAATGGTGGTCCTTTTCATCGGCGAGGCTCTCTCGAAGGAGGCGTTCGAGCAACCGCTTGGAGCGCTTCCTGCAGCTAGCCCCCTTTCTGATCCGCGCCGACAAGAGCCTCACCTTCCAGGGATTTCATCGAGACCGCCGACTTCCTCAACCGGTTGAACTTCAACAAAGTCGCCGTGCAAACGAAAAGCTCCAATAGGGCGTCTAAGCCGCCATGTCCGAAAGCCCGGTTAAGAAGCAATTGAAGTTCACGATCTATCACGGCTTCGCCGCGTCGCTCCTCATCCATTCGGCCGTGGCCCTGCCCTTTGTCGTGTATAGCCTCGAAATGGAACCCGAGGACGAGCCGGAGATGCTTGTCGTCGAATTGCAAGGCATCGTCGCGGACACACAGATCGAACAAAAGGTTCTCCGGGAAACGAAGGGCGAGACGGCAAAGGAAGAGCCGAAGCCGGACGAGTCGAAGCCGACCCCTCCGAAAGAGGTCAAGGCCCAGGCTGCCGACGATCAGCCGAAGGATATGGTCGAAAACGACCAGGAGCCGGGACTGCCGCCGCCGACGCCACCGGAACCGACGCCAACCCCGCCGGCGCCACAAGCCGAGACAACTCCGCCCGAGACAGAACAGAAAACGGCGAGCCCCGGCGCCAATAATGTGCAAGGCGCCGAGCAGCAGCAGAAGGCGCAAACGATCAAGACGGATCAAGACGAAAACGAGCGCATTAAGGCCTATAGCCGGCTGATTTCGAAAAAGGTCCGGGCCAATCTCTTCGACCATCCGGAACGTAAAAGCGCGACCGTGACGTTCACGATTTTGAGCAATGGGCAGATCCGTGCAGAAAGCCTGAAGATCGTCGAGAGCAGCGGCTTCCCAAATCTCGACGCCAGCGCGCTGAAAACCGTGCGCGCATGCCTGCCTTTTCCACCGCCGCCCGATGGAGAACTGCCCGTCAAACTCTTCATCGACTTCGGCCGAAAACAATAAGAGTTACCGCAAAATCCCCTCGCGCGTCACATCCCGATAGGCCACCTCCGCCTTCAGCTCCTGCCGGCACCATACAGCCTTGTCGATTCGTAGGCCCGAGATGATCGGCACGTCAGTTGCAAGCTTGTCGAGCCTGGCTTTAAGGTCGCGCGCGACGCGCTCGGTAAAGCCCGTCCCGACGGCGCCGGGATTAACAGGCAAGAAATCAGGCCGCTCTGCGTAAGCGGCCCGTTTCTCTCAAATTAATATTTGAAGGATTGCGGAATCAAATTCCCGCGGGATGGAAGTTGCTGAAAAGCGAATTTCCAGAGTGGTGTCCCACTCCCTTTGAGGTCCCTTGCGTGCCGGAATTAGGGAAACCAGGGAGAATGCCAACCGGCGCAAAAAGACTTCCGCCGGAAACCTGATCGAGTTGCTCTTCGGTGAGCTGAACGGGATTCAGCTTCGCCTCGGTCTGAGCAGAAACAACTTTCTTCTTCGCAAAAAGCTTCATCATTTTGATCCTCACCCTCTCGCCTTTCGCGGCGCTGACGAGGTTTGTTGTAGTCGGCGGTTTACAAAGCCGCTGTGCGCAATTACACGGATCCGCACGTGGCACCGAATGCCTTGAGCCTGGTCGCGACGGCGTTCACCATCAAAATGCCAAGGCCGACGACGGTGACTATGGCCCGCCAATGATGGCGCTCACGAAACGAAGCCCGGTTACCCCCAACGACTGTGCCGCCACCAAATGGCAATAAGAAGCACAGCAACGGCCGCAAGCCGAAGCATCTAAGCAGATGTCGCCGGATACAAAATTCTCAGCAATGATCGCTCGCCACAATGGCGAAGCGGAGGTCATGCCTGTAGAGTGGGGGCATTTTCTCAGCAACAGCGGTATGTTCTGGGGCTCTAACCTCGATATCTTCTCCATAGCTTACGGCGCTGTTGGCTGCGGTGCCTTTGCTTTGACGGAGCGACTGCACCTGCCAGGTTTTGTTCAAGGTGTCGAAAGTTTCACCACGCTCAATGCCGGCACCGATCTCAAGTCTGAAGATCTCGAAGATAATGGCAACAGCAAGCTCGCGCGCGCCCTCGACGAAGCGCGAGAACTGTTTCTGCTGGCGCGCGGGATCGCCATCTTGACTGAAGAACCCATCGGCCTCATCAACACGGACATTGCTGGCATCACGAAAACGAAAACCAAGGCCACGGGGCAAATGATCGTGGCTTCGTCGTTTGGGTTGGCGTCGTCGACCGAGACAGCGCGTCGGAGCGCGCTGAAAGCCGCATCCTTGCATCGCGCCACGGCGAAGGAGGGTCCTTATGGCGTGGCGCTGACCCACATCGCATCGGCTGCAGGCCTCGTCTGGATCACGAGCAAGCTTATACGCGAGATCGGGCTAAATCCCCTGCACGCCTTCTCAGGCTCATCCTTAACCAGCGACCTGGCGGGGATCAACCAATGCAAGCTCATCATCGGGATTAGTGACAATTTGAGGTTCATACCGGCCGAACATGCATTTTTTGTCGGCTCTGCCGGGCAATCCTTGCACCGCCTGTTTCGCACGCCCTTGGCCGCCGTCTGTTTCTCCGGGCTGTGATCCGGCGTGCAAAATTGCCCCCGTAAGCTGGGGGATCGGCGTCGAAAATTGGCTCTGACTCAATCTCGATGCAGTTTGTGGTGAGCTTGGCAGTTTCCGACTCAGGGGCTGCCGATGTCTCAAAAACACTTTCGTTCGGGGCTGATACCGCCGGGTCTCGTGGTTGATCGAGTGCGCAGCGAGCATGGCAAGATGATTGTCGCGACCCACGCTGCTTCGCGGGCCGGTCAGTGTCCAACATGTGGAGTGATCTCGCACCGGGTTCATAGCCATTATCGTCGTAAGATCTCCGACTTGCCAGCGCATGGCCGTGCCGTGATCGTCGAGGTGACCGTCAGGCGCTTTCGCTGTGCAG
>JAATEW010000269.1 GCA_015655535.1 Hyphomicrobiales bacterium
GTCGGCGCGATGATCTCGCCATGGCCGAGCGAGGGACCGTCCTGAACGGTCACGATTCCGATTGAATCGTTTGCGATGACGACAGGATCAAATCCGTCGCGCTCGGCGACGAGGCGCTGCCACTCCCTGTCGTCGGCGCTGACGCCGTTCTTTCCGCCCTGATCCTTCTCGATATTGATGATCTCGTTCCCCATGATGACGCAGAAGAGCGCCGTGTTGATCGCATAGGTCTTCGGCCTCAGAAAATGTCTCTGGAAGCCCGCCTGGCCACCCCTCTCAAGGAAGGATCTGGCATCCTCGACAGATACGGCGTCCGGCCAGGCGGCGAGCACCTGGCCCTCGGCGAGCGGCGCGCCGACCCGCGCGATGAGATAGGCAATCTGATCGATCTTGATGAGATCGCGCTTATGCACCTTGTATTGGTAAGGTGTGAGAAGATGCCAACCGCCGCGTAGCACTTCCGGCACGAAACCGGGATTATGTCTGAGCGCGATGAGGCCGAAGACCTCCGGCGAGTTCCAAACCGCCCATTTGCGCTCGACGATTCCATATTGGGTGTTCTTGATATAGACCACCGCGCTGCTTGATTTCAAGGCGTAGATAAGAACGAACACGATGACAATGCCGGCGATCTGCGGAATATGAGACAAGAAGAATGTTCCGAAATCCATGTTTTATCTCTTGGGCTAGAGCGGGATGAGCCGCCTAAGGGAAATTTGCAGGAAAGATGACACGCCGAGTCTTCATCGCAAACATTCGGATGGCTGAATACGATCTGAGCGTCCAATAACACGTTCGGGAAAGTTGGACGGCTTCCTTGGTGAGAAGCCACTTCAAATCCTCATATCCACTTTTAACTGCTTCGACCAAAAGCAGGATAACCAGCCTCCAGCAACCGCGGGCCATCTGCCATGGCATGAGCTGGACACAACGTATTAGGATAGGCTAAGTTTAAGCTTTAATTTGTAAAGGTGTCCCATGCGTTTGATTGGTTTTATAGCTTTTTTCATTGCTCTATCGACTGTTACCGCCGCTCATGCGCAACGCGCCGTCGCCTCGGGCGGCATGATCAGGATCGCGTCATTCGGATCGGTGGACCAAGCCTGTCATCCGATCGGCCTGCCGACGGTGAACCTTCTTGCTCAGCCCTATGGAGGCGTGGTCGTGGTCAAGACCATGCGGGGCTATTTGAATTTTCCGGCATGGAATACACGCGCCCGATGCAACACGCTGAAACTGCCCCAGACGGGCATTTTTTATCAAACGACCCCCGGCTTTCACGGATATGATCAGGTCACCTTTGAAGTGATCTTTCCTGACACCGGCAGAGTTCGCCGTTTCAGCGTTCCGATAAGCGTGCGGTAGCCGCGAGAGCACCGAACAGGTGCAGCATTTCCTGTGGCCGCTACGAGCACGAATGCCGCGTCGAGTCATCTGCGCTCCGGCGAGCCCTCAACCTAAGCTCTGAAGCCTGAGACTCCGGCAGGCATGAGATGATGATGAAATTTCCGACATGCCTCTTGGCCGCCGGCTGCATTACGGCGATCAGCCTTTTTGGTCTTCCCGAGGCTTGGGCCTTATCGCCGGGGTGTCTGGGGCCACAGACCCCTGCAGTCGGCGAGCAGCTCGGTTCTCCCGAATTTCAAGCAGCCATCCGTCGCTGGAGCGCCGGGATACTCGGCCGCTTGCTCGCCCTTAAACAGCATCGTCGACGCACGATCGGTGCTGAGATGGCGGCGACCGGAATTGCAAGGGGGCAAGGCGTCAAGGTCGAGGTCGAATTTTGCGTCGATCGGCGTGGTGCCATCGTCGCGAAGGAACTCATCAGATCGTCAGGTTTTCGAGAGCTCGACAGCGAGGCTCTGGCCATGGTCGCAAGGTCGAGCCCTTTTCAGCCGATACCCACCGCACTGCCGGTCCAGTTTTTGAGCCTTGTCGCGCCGATCATATTTCATTTTTGAGGCGTGAGCACATCTTCACACCGTAGAGCACGGCAAGGCCGCTCCGGAAAGGAGCGCGCGGCGGTGCCGCCACGCATTACGCCAAAGCCTTCAAAATATTGTCGACGACCTTCTTGGCATCGCCGAACAGCATCATCGTATTGTTCCGGAAGAAAAGCTCGTTCTCGACGCCCGCATAGCCCGAGCCCATACCGCGCTTGATGAAGAGAACCGTCTTCGCCTTTTCGACGTCGAGGATCGGCATTCCATAGATCGGCGATGTCTTGTCGGTCTTCGCTGCCGGATTGGTCACGTCATTGGCGCCGATGACGAAGGCGACATCGGCCTGGCCGAATTCGGAATTGATATCTTCCAGTTCGAAGACTTCGTCATAAGGCACATTGGCTTCGGCGAGCAGCACGTTCATGTGGCCCGGCATGCGGCCGGCGACCGGATGAATGGCATATTTGACGTCGACGCCTTTCTTTTTGAGCGCATCGGCCATTTCGCGCAGCGAATGCTGGGCCTGAGCCACCGCCATGCCATAGCCCGGCACGATGATGATCTTCTCGGCATTCTCCATAATATAGGCGGCATCTTCCGCCGAGCCCTGCTTGACGGGCCTGGTCTCGACATGGCCTGCGGCCACCGCCGTCTCGCCGCCGAACCCGCCGAGGATGACGGAGATGAAAGAGCGGTTCATCGCCTTGCACATGATGTAGCTGAGGATTGCGCCGGACGAGCCCACCAAGGCGCCCGTAATGATCAGGGCCAGATTGCCGAGGGTGAACCCGATGCCGGCCGCCGCCCAGCCTGAATAGGAATTCAGCATCGACACGACGACCGGCATGTCGGCGCCGCCGATCGGGATGA
>JAATEW010000253.1 GCA_015655535.1 Hyphomicrobiales bacterium
CAGCCGTCGATCTTTGCCGTCTCGCCGGCCTGCCGCCGGTCGGCGTCATCTGCGAACTCGCCAATGATGATGGCACGGTGATGGTCGGCGAGCAGATCGAGGCTTTTGCCGCGCAGCATCGTTTAAAGCGCATTTCGGTGGCAGATATCATCGCCTATCGGCAGGCCCGCGAAAAACTGGTCGAGCGCGTCGGCACATTCGCGGTCGAGGGTCCAAGCGGACCGCTTCTCGGTTATGCCTATGTCACGCCCTATGATCCGGTCCAGCATTTCGCTTTCGTGCAGGGCGAGATCGGCGACGGGCGCAATATGCCGGCGCGCCTGCATCGCGTCGATCTGATCGCCGATGTCATCACCGGCGGCGCGAATATTCGCAAGACCTTCGCGCAATTCAAGCAGGAAGGCCGCGGCGTCTTCATCTATCTGCGCGATGGAACGGCGGGCGTGCCGGTCAATGTGCCGAAGCTCGATAATGCGGACTCATCCGAAGCCCTGCGGACGAAACAATGGCGCGAGGTCGGGCTCGGCGCGCAAATCCTGCGCGATCTCGGCGTCTCGTCGATCCGACTGCGGTCGTCCCATGCGATGAATTATGTCGGGCTCTCCGGCTTCGGCATTGAGATCTCGGGCTGGGAATCGCTGGAGTAAGCCAAGTCGTCATTGCGAGCGCAGCGAAGCAATCCAGGGCGATCTCTGGATTGCTTCGCTGCGCTCGCAATGACGCGATTGAGAGTCCGTACCTAACGTATTCCGAAAAGATCGTCGTTGGCATCGGCCTTGGCTGCCACGTCCAGGCGGTTCCACCAGCCGCCGCCGAGCGCCTGGAAGAGCGCCGCCGTATCGGCATAGCGATTGGCCTGCGCTTGCACGCGAGTGACCGCGGCTTGCAGATAGGTTTGCTGGGCGTTCAGCAAGGCAAGATAGTTGACCTGTCCGAGGTGGAGCTGCTGGCTCGTGAGATCGAGGCTCTTCTGCGCGGCGGTCTCGGCATAGATCGCGGCTTTGAGCGTACGCGCATCGGCTTGCAGCGCGCGAAGGCAATCGGCGACATTCTGAAACGCGGTAATCACGGTCGAGCGATATTGCGCCTCGGCCTGTTCATAGGCCGCTTCGGCGGCGCGCTGCTTATGCAGCAAAGCGCCGCCATCGAAGATCGGTTGCGCGGCGCTGCCGATCAAAGTGTAGAACAGCGTCGGCGGCGCAAAGAACCTGCCCCAATTGGCCGGGCTCGATCCCAATTCCGCCGAGAGATTGAGGACCGGCAGGCGATTGGCCTCGGCGACGCCGATCGCCGCGCTGGTCGAGTGCAGCGTGGCTTCCGCCGCTTTGACGTCGGGCCGGTGTTCGACAAGCTTGGAGGGCAGGGTGAGCGGCAGGTCGCGGGGCAGGTGAAACGTCGCGAAATCGAATTTCTGCGCGATTTGATTCTGCGGCAATTGTCCGGCGAGCGCGGTCAGGAGATCGCGCTGCACGGCCAATTGCTTGTCGAGCGGTGGCAAAGTCTCCTCGGCCTGTGCCAGCGCTGCGTCTTGCGCCAAGACATCGGCATTTGAGATTTGTCCCAAATCCTTCTGACGGCGCAAGAGATCGAGCAATTCCTTCTCGATCGCAATGATCTTCTTCGTTGCCGCGATCTGGCCGCGCAACGAGGCCTCTTGAACCGCTGCCAGGACCAGATTGGAGGTCAGCGTCAGATAGGCCGCTTCGAGCTGATAGCGCTGCAACTCCGCTTGGGCTTCGGCCGATTCGACCTGCCGCTGGTTCAAGCCCCAGACATCCGGCGTATAGGCGATCGTCAAGCTCGCCGTATTGAGGCTGTAGAAGACCGAATTGTTGGAGAGCGGCGAGGCGACATCCTCGCCGACCTTGCCGGCGGTCGTATTATAGCCGGCGCCGACCTGCGGATAGAACAGACCTCTTTGCGCGACGGATAATTCGCGCGCATTGCGAAGGCCTGCCTGCGCGGCTTGCAAGTCCGGATTCTGCCGCATCGCGATCTCGATCAGATCGCTCAACTGGCGCGAGCGAAAGGTCGCCCACCATTGGCCGGGAATATCGAGATCTTCGACGAAATGCTGCGACTTGCCCTCGGGTCTATCGCTCGCGGCGGTCGCCCCTAGCTTTTCCGGCGTATAGCCAGCCGTGTCGGGCGCCAAAGGCGCCACATAATCGGGGCCGACGGCGCAGCCCGACAGCAAGCTCAAAACGAGCGGAAGCGGTCCTGGCGCGATCCGCAGACGCTTTTTCATGGCTACGCCCCCGGCCTGCGAACAGCATTATGGAGGCCGGAGAGTCCGAGCCCGCCCAGCGGGACATCATAGGCCGATGGCCGGATCGTAAACGCCGGGCGGATTTTGTCATAAAATTCTTCGCCGGAACGGCCGTTTCCTGGGGCCCTGGTGCGCCGGTACATCACTATTCTCCCGGCTCAGGTGCGACATGGCCGAGCGGCTCATGGGATTCGTCCGGGGTGAAGGCGTCGATCATCACGGGCAGGATGATCAGGATCAGGATCGGCGCGAGCAGAATGCCGCCGACCACGACCAAGGCGAGCGGGCGCTGAACCTGCGACCCAATGCCGGTCGAGATCGCCGCGGGCACGAGGCCGACGCAAGCGGCGACGCAGGTCATGACCACCGGGCGCAGCAAGGTCGTGCCCGTCTCAATGACGGCTATATGCCGCTCGCGGCCCTCGGCGACGATGCGGCGGAAATAGGAGAGAACGATCACACCGTCCATGACCGAAATGCCGAGCAGCGCGACGAAGCCAATGGCGGCCGACACGCTGAATGGTGTTCCCGTGATGACCAGGGTGAAGATGCCGCCGACCACCGCCATCGGAATGACGCTCGCCGCCAACAACGTATCGCGAATGCTGCCGAACATGCCGTAGAGTAGGATGAGAATCAGGGCGATGCTGGCCGGGACGAGAACCATCAGGCTCTTGATCGCGTCTTGCAGATTTTCGACCTCGCCGACCCAGACAAGCCTCTCGTCGGCCGGAAGCACGACGGATTCGGCGACCTTCCTTTGCGCTTCGAGCACGGCGCCGCCGACATCGCGGCCGCGCACGCTGAATTTGATGGGGATGTAGCGTTCCTGCCCTTCGCGATAGATATAGGCGGCGCCGGAGGTCAGCTTGATTTCGGCGATTTCACTGAGCGGTACCTGGATGGTCCCGTTCGTGCCTTGCGCGCCCACGGTGATATTGCGAATGGCATCGAGGTTTCCGCGATATTGCGGCGCTAGGCGCACCACCATCGGGAAATGCCGGTCGCTGCCTCTCTCATAAAGGTCGCCCGCCGGCTGTCCGCCGATCGCGGCCTGGATCGTCGCATTGATGTCGCCCGGCATGAGGCCGTAACGGGCAGCCTTGGCCCGGTCGACCTTGATCGTCACCGTCGGCTGGCCAAGCGATGTCAAGACAGCAAGATCGGTGACGCCTTCGACGGAATTCAGCACGTCTTTGATCTTGAAGGCGGTCTTCGTCATCTCCTCAAGATCGTTGCCGAAAAGCTTGACCGAGTTCTCGCCTTTCACGCCGGAGGCGGCTTCCTCGACATTATCCTGGATGTTTTGCGAGGCGTTGAAGTCGACGCCGGGAAAATCGGCTTGCAGCTTGTCGATGACTTCCTTGGTGATCTCTTCCTTGTTGAGGCCGCGCGTCCATTCGGACGGCGGCTTCAACGGCACGAAGAATTCGGCATTGTAGAAGCCCGCCGTGTCGGTTCCGTCGTCGGGGCGGCCGTGCTGCGAGACGACGGTAATGACTTCGGGAGTCGAGAGCATGACCGTGCGCATCCGGTTGACATAGCTGTCACCCTCGGTGAGCGAGATCGATGTCGGCATGGTGGCCCTGATCCACAGATTGCCTTCCTCGAGTTTCGGCAGGAATTCGAGCTGCATCGAACGTCCGGCAAGGATGCTCGTCACGACGAGCAAAACGCCGACGCCCAAGGTCAGCACGCGGTTGGCGACGGCGAAACGCAGGACTGGCCGGTAGACGGCTTGCAGTAGGCGGATCGGCAAAGTCTCCTTGTCTTCCAGATCGAGCGGCAGAAGCAGGGCTGAAAGGGCAGGCGAGACGGTGAAAGTCGCGATCATCGCGCCGAGCAAGGCATAGGCGTAGGTTTTCGCCATGGGCGAGAAAATATGTCCGGCAATGCCGCCGAGACCGAAGAGTGGCACGAAGACGGCGATGATGATCGCCGCCGAAAAGAAGATCGATATGCCGACTTCGCTCGCCGCCGCATGGATGATGGCGAGACGGCCGGAGAGTCCGTAGTCGCCAAGCTGATGCAGCATGGAGCTCTGACCGCTTGTGCCTGGACGGGGATGCCGGCTTTCGACCAGATGGCGAAAGATATTTTCCACCATCAGCACGGAGCAATCCACGATCAGCCCGAAGTCGATCGCACCGACGGACAGCAGATTGGCGGATTCGCCGCGCAGCGTCATGATGATCAAGGCGGTGGACAGGGCGAAGGGGATCGTCGTTGCGACGACGATGGCGCTGCGCAGATTGCCGAGAAAAATCCATTGCACGAGGAAGATGAGCACAATGCCGGTCACGATATTATGCAAGACCGTGTGGGTCGTGACATTGATGAGATCGGTGCGGTCGTAATAGGGCACGATGCGGACGCCCGGCGGCAGAACGCCGCTCGTATTCATCTTTTCCACTTCGGCTTCGACGAGCTTCAGAGTCGGCAAGGTGGGCGTACCACGGCGCAGAAGCACGATGCCCTGCACAATGTCGTCGTCCTTGTCCATTCCGGCGATGCCCTGGCGCGGCTTATGCCCGACGCTGACGGTCGCGACATCGCTGACGAGGACCGGATTGTTCTGGTTCTGAATCAGCACCGTGTTGCGGATATCATCCATCGAATGGATCAAGCCGAGGCCGCGCACGACGGCGCTTTGCGGTCCGATGGAGAGGAGATCGCCGCCGACATTGATGTTGCTGTTGTTCAGCGCGGTCAGCACTTGGGTGAGAGTCAGCCCGTAATTTTGGAGCTTGGCGAGATCGATCGAGACATCATAGGTCTTGGTGAGGCCGCCCCAGCCGGTCACATCGATGACGCCCGGAACCGCGCGAAAGCGCCGATCGAGGACCCAATCCTGAAGCGTCTTGAGGTCGGTGAGGCTGAACCCCGGCGGTCCGACGATCCGATAGCGATAGATCTCGCCGGTCGGGCTCGTCGGCGAGATCGAAGGCTGAATGTTACCGGGCAAAGGCGAAAGCTGCGACAGACGGTTCATCACGTCTTGCTTCGCTTCGTTATAGGTATCGTTATAGTCGAATTGCACTTTGACGTCGGACAGACCGAAAAGCGAGCTCGTCCGCACCGAGGTCGCATTCTGCATGCCTGCGAGCTGCACTTCGAGCGGGATCGTGACATAGCGCTCGACTTCCTCGGCCGATTGGCCAGGCCATTGCGTCACCACATCGATCTGCGGCGGGACCGGATCGGGATAGGCTTCGATATTGAAATTCGCGAAGCTGATGCCGCCCGCCGCGATCACGGCGAACAAAAGCACCACGACCAGCGCGCGGCTTTTCAAGGCGAAGGCGAGCAATCCCTTCATGTCATGATCCTTGGCTCGGCTGGCGCATCTTTGAAACTCTTCAACCCAGGTTCTGCCGATCGAGATCGTGCGTATTAAAGACGCGAGGTTCAGTTGCCGGAGGCGGCGCGGTCGATGAAAATGCTGCCTCGGGTGATGACCTGTTCACCCGCCGAAACGCCGGACAGAACTTCGACCTCGTCGCCGTTCGTCACGCCGGTTTTGATCTCATGCGCGACGATGGTGTTGCGGTCTTTTTCCGCGACCCAGACGCGCGCCGAATCGCCTTCATAGACGATGGATTCCTCCGGCACGGCGAGGCCCTTATGGCTGCTGCCGGTGATGATGGTGAAATTCGCCCACATCTCCGGCTTCAACAACCCACCGGGGTTCAGCACTTGCGCCCGGATCGGCAGGCGATGCGTATTCGGATCGACCGAGGCCGCGACGAAATTGATCGTCGCCTTGAAGACGCGATCAGGAAAAGCCGTGACGCGGACTTCCACCGGCTGGCCGACTTTGACGAAAGGGGCATCGCTTTCGCGCACATTGGCGACGAGCCAGACGCTCGACAAATTGCCGATGGCGAAGACCGGATCGCTGGCGCCCTGGCTGACATATTGGCGCAGGCCCAGCTTGCGTTGCAGCACGTAACCGCTGATCGGCGCGGGAACCGTGAGATCGGGGTTGGTATGGCCGGTTGCGATGATCTCCGCGATGGTCTCATCCGACTGGTTGAGAATGCGCAGCCTCGCTTTCGCGGCCGCGAGCGCGATCAGAGCGGCTTTTTGATCGTTTTGGGCGCCGGCGAGGTCGGCCTGCGCCTGCTGCCAATCCTTCAGAGAGCCGCCTTGGATGTCGAAGAGCTTATGCGCGCGCTGTTCGGCGGTTTGCAGAAGATTGACCAGCGACGCCGCCTTGGCGACCGCGGCCACGGCCGCGACGAGATCGTTTTGGGCTTGAACGAGATCGGCGGAATCGATCTGGAACAAGGGCTGGCCTTGTTCGACATAATCGCCTTCACGCACGAAGAGGGCGGTGACCCGCCCGGAATAGGGTGGAAAAACCGGCGTTGTCGCGTCGGCGTCGATCGCGATCTTCCCGTCGGCCTCACGCTCCGGCTGGAAGGCGACTTCCTTGACGGGCTCGGTCTTGATCGTCGCCCATTGCTCCGGGGTGAGCTGAAATGGCGCAGCTTCAGTATGGCTTTCGGCGGGTTTTTCTTTCGAAAATATTGCGCGCAACCCCGCCGGACCGATCACCAGAAACGCGATAACGGCCGCTCCCGCGATCAGCAGGATGGCAAATTGCACTTTCCGCGGCATGCCTTTGCGGGGCATGCCTAAGGCTACGCCTGAGGAAGGCGGTGATCGGATATCTTTCACGTCCATGACAGTTTTTTGAATATTCTTAGAGGTCGGAGTCTGCTGCGGCGCGGCATTGATCCGCAGATTTTTCATATAAAAGCAAGCCTATACCGGAGATGAACCGCGCATAACGCTTCCAAGTTGCCTTTCTAACAGCCCATGTTTCCCGAGACAGTGAACAGACCGCCGCCGGCGCATTTGGCCGAAGGGTGTGACATGGGCGCAATGACATGATGAAGGCTTGATCGGGGTGGCCATCTTTTCGAGCTTCTGTCCTAAATGTCGCAGCTCTCCAGGTGGGCCGCTTGACTGAGATGTAGCTAAGGCTACATTATAGAGCGTATACTGAGAAACGGCGTGTCCCGAGTGGGACATCGGAGACGAATATGTCCGAGGCGATTGTTGAGCGTGCTCAACAGGGATTGACGGAGCGGACGCGTTTCGCCATCGGCGAGGCGCTGAGCGGCCGCAGGCGCGGCTTGAGAGCTGCGATCCCGCTGGCAGGCCCGGCCTTCGTCGCCTCCGTCGCCTATATGGACCCGGGCAATTTCGCGACGAATATCCAGGCCGGTGCGGGCTATGGCTATAGCCTGCTCTGGGTCGTCCTCGTCGCCAATCTGATCGCCATGCTGTTTCAGGCCATGTCGGCGAAACTGGGCATCGTCACGGGACGGACCCTACCGGAACTCAGCCGTGCGCATTTCCCCAAACCTGCCGTCTGGGCGATGTGGATCGTCAGCGAGATCGCCGCCATGGCGACCGATCTCGCGGAATTCCTGGGCGGCGCGATCGGTCTTTCTCTCTTGACCGGCTTGCCTCTGATGGCCGGCATGGCCGTCACCGCGGTCATTACTTACGGCATTCTTGTTTTCGAGAGGAAGGGCTTCAGGCCGCTCGAACTCATCATCACCGCGCTCGTCGGCACCATCGGGCTTTGTTATCTGATCGAGCTTTTCATCGCGCCGCCCGATTGGAGCGCCGCGGCTTTGCATCTCGTCAGGCCGCAATTGCCGAATGCGGCGGCAGCCATGCTCGCCGTCGGCATCGTCGGCGCGACGGTCATGCCGCATGCGATCTATCTGCATTCGGGATTGACGCGCGGGCGCGCCGATCTGCGCAACGAGGACGAGCGCCGCGCGCTTCTGCGGTTTTCGAACCGCGAAGTGATCGTCGCGCTGGGCTTTGCGGGTTGCGTCAATGTCGCCATGGTTCTGATGGCCGCCTCGGCCTTCAACAATGGCCACAGCCAGGTGGCCGAGATCGAGACGGCCTATCATACCCTGGTGCCTCTGCTTGGCGCCGGCGCCGCGGGCGTCTTTCTTGTGGCTTTGATGGCGTCGGGCATTTCATCTTCGGCCGTCGGCACTATGGCCGGGCAGATGATTATGCAAGGATTTGTGGGTTTCCACATTCCCATATGGATCCGGCGCGCGGTGACCATGGCACCCGCCTTCGCCGTCGTCGCCATGGGTTATGATGCGACGACCTCGCTCGTCATCAGTCAGGTCGTCTTGAGCGTGATCCTGCCGGTGCCGATGATCGCGCTACTGCTGCTGAGCCGCCGCAAGGATGTGATGGGCGATTATGCAACGTCGGGCAAGGTCTTCGCCCTTGCCGGGGCTGCGACGGCGATCGTGCTCGTGCTGAACGCGATCCTGATCGCGCAGACATTGGGGATCGCGGTGCCGGGGCTTGGTGCGGCGTGAAGCTGTTGGCCTGACGCGTTCCGGACTATTGAGCATACGTCGGTTCGAGACCGGCGACGAATATCTCGACGAACCCGCAGAGCTGCGCCTCGAGGCCAGCCAAAGGGACGGCTACAAAAGTCTCATCGAGCCCCATCACGACGATGCCGTGAACGGACGAGAACATCACGCGCGAAAGCGTATCGATCTCGGTTGACGCCAGCTTTGGGAAGAGGCGCACCAGTGCTGCCGGAATGCGGGCAAAAGTTGTCATCACATTCGCCTTGTAGGTCTCCGGTACGATCTTCTCGGGCCCAACCCGGAGTTCGAACATCGCCCGCCAAAGCTGCTTATCGGCATGGGCAAAACGCAAGTAAGCGATCGCCATCTGCTCGAGGCATCGGCGCGGATCTTCGACTTCGACCTTCTGCAACGTCTCATCAAGGCGATGGCAGGTCTGCTGATTTAAGGTGAAGAGCAGATCATAAAGATCGCCGAAGGCGTGATAAATCATGCCGGCCGAATAACCGGCCAGAGCAGCGACATCGCGGGCCCGGACGGCATGAATACCATGTTCCCTTACACATTCAGCCGCCGCGTTGACGAGCTTGGCCTGCAAGTCCGTCAGCTTAAACGCATCCGTTTCAGCGGCCGGATTAAGCGAACCGGAAGACTTTCGTTGTGCGCGTCCAGGCATTGTCAAAAATCCTATTGAACATTGTTCAATCTGGTGCTAGAGAGGACTTATTGAACATTGTTTAACGCAGGTCAATAGAGGCGAGTCGTCATGTCCAAACCTCTTTTAGATTTCCTGAGCGAAGCGCTCTCGATGCTTTCCGGAGTCCGGCATCGCGGCAGCAAGCTCCCCGACATCCATGAGACGCTGAAGGCCGCGGCCGCAAGCCATCGCGCGCTCGAGATCGCAACCGCCAAAGCGGTGCAGGCAAATAAACGTGAGACTCAAAGGCTTGTGCATATCGAAGCCGAAATCGCCGATCTCGAAGATCGTGCCGTGCAGGCCCTTAGGGGGAATGATCAGGCACTCGCCACCAGGGCATCCGCCGTCCTCGCCGATCTCGAGCATCAGCGTATCCTGCAGGCCGGGATCGCACGCGAAGCGCGCGCGACCTTGCATCATCTCGAGACGATGTTTGCCGCTGACAAACTCCGGCTGCAAAAACTCCAGCACGGCCGCACCGTCACCGAACTCAGGGCTCTTGCGCCAGACGGGTTCGACGGCAGCGCGCTCGACCAAGCCGAAGATATTCTCGGCGCCCTCGATGCGCAGCATCAACTCAATGGCGGCGGGACCAAAGCGCTCGCCTATGAGCTCGGCCAGGCTGGCTTTGGCGCGTCGCCCGAAAGCGAAGCCGCAGCCATCATGCTGAGGCTTCAACACAGGGCAGGGCTGCTCGAATGACCGCAGGAAATTCCGCGGTCGAACCTCATAGATCATGCTTAATTGAAATAGTGATGGAAGGAGACAGAAATGGATTATGAACCAACCCCCGTTCCGCTTTCGTCGCCCGCATGGGTCGCGTTCAGCTACATCGGCTTCATCGTCGCTATCGCGATGACCTGCGCCGGGCTCTATTTCGTGCCGATGGATCCGATGGCGAAAGCCTATTTCGCCATGGCATCGGTCCTTTTGATTCAGGCCTGCATCACGCTCACCAAGACCTTGCGTGACGATCACGAAAGCAAGCGGCTGATTAACCGCCTCGACCATGCCAAGACGGAGAAGCTTTTGTCGGACGTGGCGTCCCGCTAAGCTCAAATGATTGCCGGCGCACCAGATCGCGATGATTTTGGATCAGCCTAATTCAGGCTTGCCCGAGTTAAGCCTCTTGAAGACTCAAGTCGGGTAAGCTCGACTTGAGCTCATCCCGCTCCAGCGCGCAATTGCAAATTTGCCTTGCATCGTAGGGACGCAACCCCATGGTCGACCTTCATCCATCCGCAAGCAGCATCTATACGGCACCGAAGGCCTCGATCAGCGGCCTCATGACGACGCGGCGGTTCGCGCCGATGTTTTTCGTCCAGTTCCTGGCTGCGCTCTCCGACAATATCCTGAAAAACGGGCTCTCCTTTCTGGTGCTCGCCTCGCTCGCCAAAGAGCAATCGGGCATGGTGATCGGTGCCGCCGGAGCGCTGTTCATGCTGCCGTTCTTTCTGCTTGCCGCGCTCGGCGGCGATCTCGCCGACTGCCACAACAAGGCAGAGATCGTCCGGAAACTGAAATTCGCCGAGATCTTCGTCGCTTTGCTCGCCGCCGGCGGACTTTATGTCCACTCGATCCCGGCGCTCTTTGCCGCGCTCCTTGGTTTTGGGATTATCTCGGCGCTCTTCGGGCCAACCAAATATGGCATCCTGCCCGATCATCTCGACAAATCCGACCTGCCGCTGGCGAATGCCCTGATCGAGGGCTCGACCTTCATTGCGATCCTGGCGGGCACCGGGCTTGCGGCCCTGACCGGAGCCCATGACGGGCTGCTTGCCTCGATCATCATCGTCGCGGCGCTTTCCTGCTATGGCATGAGCCGGCTCATTCCGCCGACGCTCAAGGCAAGCCGGCGCGAGGCGGATTACAATATCCTGCGCGGCACTTATGTCGCTTTGAAAGAGTTCTACGTCCACAAACGCCTCTGGAACTATGGCCTGGCGACGACCGCCTTCTGGGCCGTGGGCGCGCTCGTCATGACTCTGCTGCCAGGCGTCGTCATCGACAGTTTCGGCGGATCGAACGCGCTTGTCTCGACGCATCTCATCATCTTCGCCGTGACGCTTGCCCTGGGCTCGCTCGTCGGGGCAATGCTTTCGGGTGGCCGCATCCTGCTTTTGCCAGCCGTCTTCGGCGCCGGGCTCACGGCGCTGGCGCTCGCCGATCTTGGCCTCACGGTCGCTCTTGCTAAGGCGAATGGCGGCGACCTCACGATCCTTGCCTATTTCAGCCAGCCCTCGGCCTTCCATGCGGCGGTTGATTTTGCACTGATGGCGTTTGGCGGCGGCCTTGTCGCCGTGCCGACTTTCGCGGCGCTTCAGGCCGAGGCCCCGGACTATGAGCGGGCACGGATCATTGCCGCCTGCGGGATTCTCAATGCCGGAGGCATGGTCGTCATCGCTGCGGCGATTGCTCTCTTGAGCGCGGCCCATATGCCGGTTGCTGGCACGCTCGGGCTTGCCGCCGCCGGAATGGCCGCGACCACCTTCTGGATGTGGAAGGCGCTCGAGATCGGTTTCATGCGGGATTTCTTTGCTATGATCTTCCGGGTCTTCTACCGGATCGAGGTCAAAGGCCTCGAAAATCTCGATCCGGCAGTCGCCGGACAAAATCCGATCATCGCGGTCAATCATATTAGCTTCCTCGATGCGGCGATCATTCTCTCGATGCTGCCGCGCCAGCCGGTCTTCGCGGTCGATAAAGGCATTGCGCAAGCCTGGTGGCTCAGGCCTTTTATCAAGCCGATGCGGGCGATGCCGCTTGATCCGGCGAGCCCGCTTGCGACCCGTACGCTGATCGCGGCGGTGAAGGCGGTGGATTCGCTCGTCATCTTCCCGGAAGGACGCCTCACCGTCACCGGCACCTTGATGAAGGTCTATGAAGGGACGGCGCTCGTCACCGACAAGACCGGCGCCAATGTCGTGCCAGTTCGCATCGAAGGGCCGGAAAGGACGCCGTTCTCAAAACTTTCGTCGCGCGAAGTGCCGCGGCAATGGTTCCCCAAGATCAGGGTCACTGTGCTGCCGCCGGCCAAGGTTGCCGTCAAATCCGACCTAGGGTCCAGACCCAAACAAGGTTGGTTTGCTTCAATGGCTTGGTCAAGCGCATGAGGCGGAGCCGATGGAATCAAATTTATTCTGGTTCAACGATGAGCAATGGGCGAAGATCGTTCCGCATTTACCGGTCAATCAGCC
>JAATEW010000078.1 GCA_015655535.1 Hyphomicrobiales bacterium
AAGGTGAGCCGCGTCTGCTTGGCGAAGAAGGGGATCTGCTCGACGAGGCCTTGATGCAGCGCGTGGCTGGGGGCGCCCTCGTGGAACTTGGCGTCGAAGAGGCCTGGCACGTCGCGCGCGGCGGCGGGGCCATAGCCGACACGGCCTTGCGGCGTCACGACTTCGACGAGCGGTTCGAGCCAGTGCATGCCGCGCGAGCCGTTGCGGACGATCTCGATATCGATCTTGCGCGCGGCGGCTTCCTTCTCGATCGCTGCCACGAGCTTTTCGGCGCCGGTGGCGATGGCCGCCGCGTCGCGTGGAACATAAATGCGAATGCTCATAAATCCGTCTCCGCGAGAAGCTCGTCGAGCCTTGCGGAATCGATCCGCGCGACGATCTCGCCATCGAGCATGGCGGAGGGCGACAAAGAGCAAAGACCGAGGCAATAGATGGGTTCGAGCGTCACGCGGCCGTCAGGCGTCGTTTCGCCGAAACCGATGCCCAGCGCCGATTTGGCGCGCGCCGCGAGTTCGTCGCTGCCGCAGGCCTGACAGGCCTCGGCCTGACAGAGCTTCAGGACATGGCGTCCGGGCAGCGAGCGGCGGAAATCGTGATAGAAGGTCACGACGCCATAGACCTCGGCGCCAGTCTCGTTCAGCGCCGTCGCGATCAGCGGAATGGCTTCATCCGGCACATAGCCGAAGACATGCTGCAAGTCGTGCAGGATCGGCATCATGGGGCCTTCGCGCCCCAAATGCGTGGCGATAATCGCCGAAGCCCGCGTTTCGCTCCAAGGTTCGTAATTCATGGCATTACCCATTTTTATTCGTTACAAAGAATGTGACCCTTGCATACCAGGCAATCAATAAAGCTGAATCGTTAGGCAATAGAAAACTTCTATCGCTCAACATATGTGCATTCTGAGTATAAGCCAGAGCTATATGTTTATAAATATAGCTTAATGTCGGTGCGCGATTGCTGACCTGCGCCTTTCCGAGGCACGGGAAACACCCGAACTCGCAGACGCTCAGGCAGAGTTCAAAACCCGAAGCGCTTCAGGTCTTCAGGCAGGAATTTCTGGCCGCTGCGATTTCTGACGCTTGGCAGGTCTGCGATTTTCGATCGCCAATCCATAAGCGCGGCCAAGTTGTCTGGAATGGCAAGGCCGGCCGCATCGGCGAAGTTGAGCGCTGCGAAAACGGTGATGTCCGCCATCGAGAATGTCTCGCCGGCGGCGAAGGGCCGGTTCTTCAGGACCCCATCGAAATAGACCATGCCGCGCACGGCCCGCTTGCCTTGCCTTTGGCCCCACTCCTTCCCGCCGGCCCATTCGGGGCTGAGATAGGGCTGCATGGCAGCGCCGAGGCCGGATGTGGCGTTGTGAAAATAGCCATCCACCGCCGACATGAGTTCCGATTCAGCCCGGTTTTGCATCATGTGGATCATGGCTTTCTCGCGCGGCGTGCGGCCGGTGAGAGTCGGAGCGCCATCGAGATTGTCGAAATATTCGGTGATGGCGGTCGACTCGGAAATCAGGGTGCCGTCGTCGAGTTCGAGGACTGGAATTTTTCCGGCCGGGTTCATCGCAAGAAAGGGCGCTTGCTTATGCTCGGCGGCGATCAGATCGACGCTCACGAAGGTGATCTCGCTTTCCAAGCCCTTGTCGGCGAGAACGATGCGGATGCGGGATGGATTCGGAAAACCGGCTCGGTCGAAAATTTTCATCGGAAAGCCTCTGAGATCACCTACCGATAAATGGAGAGGCTCGGAAGGCTGATCAGGTGCGGTCACCGGAACGTGTGGCTGTCCAGAGTGTTTTGGACCGAGGTGGATGGCGGTTCGCGTGAAGAAAACGCGTCAAAACAGCCATCTAGAGCTTCGGTTCTGATTCCATCAGAACCGAAGCTCTAGCCGTCGAGATTGGGGCCGATTTTCTTGGCGGTTTCGACCAGGGCCGCCGTCAACGGCGTCATGGGCTCGCGATGCGGCACGACGAGGCCGACCAGATTGGCTGCTTCGGTCTCGGCGATCGGAATCACCCGGATCGCTTCCGTCGCGCCGATGGTTTCGGCGAATTTGGCCGGCATGATGCTCGCCCAATGGCCGGTTTTCACATGAGCGTAAAGGGCGAGCATCGAATCCGATTCAAGCGTCGAGACCGCCTTGAAGCCGGCGAGTCCAAGCCGCCGGTCGATGATGCGACGGTTCTGCATGTCGGGCGTCAGCAGGCACAATTGCAGCCCGCCGATCTCTTCCCATGTCACGCGCTCTTTCTTGGCCAAGGGCTGATCCGGCGCGATGAAGAGACAATAACGCTCGTGATAGAGCGGCACGGTGTTCACATGGCCGAGCGGCTCATTGTCGAGATAGGTGATGCCGGCATGGATTTCGAGCTGGTCGAGCAGGGTCAAAACTTCGTGCGACCGGCGCGAGAGGATCGTGAATTTGACGTCCGGATGGCGCGCGCAAAAGGGCGCGGTCAGCGCTGCCACCATGCCGAGCGCCGTCGGGATGGTGGCGATCCGCAAATGGCCGGTAAGGCCGCGTTTGAGCGAGCTGATCTCCTGACGCATCGCGCGCGTGTCGCCAACGATGCGCTTTGCCCATTCGAGTACATGCTCGCCCTCGGGCGTCAGTCCGATGAAGCGCGAGCCTCGCTGCACGAGGAGAACGCCTAAACTCTCCTCAAGCTGCTTTATGGCAGCAGACATGGTCGGCTGGGTGACGCCGCAGGCTTCCGCGGCGCGGCCGAAATGACGCTCGCGCGCCAAGGCCAAAAGAAATTCAAGCTTGTCGATCATGGAATCGTTTTTAACGTCATATGCCGAATTGACGAAATCCGGCTTGAAAAAGCAAATGCCCGCCGGATCGAAATATGGCCGAAACGGCGAAACCCGAATATAGGCCGTTGCGTCTCGCTTGGCACCGCTGTCTATGACAAGATGCCGTCTTGCCGGTCATCGGAGGATGGTTGAGACAATCAGGCAGGCAGGACGATACGGTCTCTCCATGACGTTTGTGCGTGAGCCCCAGGATCTTGAGCCCGAGGATCTTGAGTCCAAGGGCCTTGGGTCAAAAGACCTTCGGTCCAAGGACCCCGAAGAGCCTGACATGCCCCGGATTCTGCCCGCGGATGAACGGCTGCCTCAGCCGCCGCGGTCTTGGGGGCAACGTCACTTCTTTGTCATTTTTATCGCTTGCTCGCTGGTTTTTCATGTCGGTTTGATTTCATTCGTGGTCTTTTTCGATCCGGGACAGCGATTGTCGATGGAGGTCACCGAAATTCCCGTCGAACTCGTGAGCGAGGATGAGGCTGGGCCGAAGAGCGGTTCGGGCCAGCCAGGCTCCGAGGCCAAGGTGCCTGGGCAGCGAGATCAACCGCCAAGCAGCGCTTCGCCCGCGGATGACGCAGGGAAAAAGGATCAAGCGAAGCAGGCGGCCGCGGGTGGGAAGCCTGGCGGGACGCCCGGTGAGGCCGAGGCCAAGCCGCAAGAGCCTCAAAGCGAAAAACCTCAGCCACAGGCGGAAAAGCCTCAGCCGCCGGAGCAGCAGGCCAAGACGCCTGAGGACAAACCTGCGGAAAATAAGGCCCAGGAAAAAAAGCAGGAAGAAAAAAAGCCGGAGGAGGCAAAGCCGGAAGAGAAAAAAGCGGAAGAGAAGCCGGCCGAGACCAAGCCGCCGGAGAGCAAACCGCAACCGGCCGAAACCAAGCCCGCGCCCGCGCAGAAAGACGTCGCTCAAAAGCCGCAGGCGCCTGCGCCCGAGCCGGCGAAATCAGCTGAACGCAAGGCGCAAGCAACGGCGCCGAAGCCTTCGCCTCAACAGCAGCAATCGCGCCGCGCCGCGCCGCAGCCAACACAGCCGCAGCCTCCCGTGCAAACGCGGGAAGAGGCGCGCCGCGCGCTGGAGGCAGCGGGCATCCTCCCTGAGCAGGACCCGCAAAGCCAAGCGGCGCCGCGACCGGCTGAGCAACAGCAGCAGGCGTCGATGCCGAAATTCTATCAGCCCGAGGACAAGCTTTCCCTCGCCATACCGGCGCCGATGCCGACCGATGAATCAGACTCCGAGGCGGTCCCTTATAAGCTCGTCGTCTTCAGCATGCTTGAGCGCGCGAAGGACTATCCGCAAAGCGCGCGCGAGCGTCACGCGACGGGACATGTCGTCATCGCCTTCACGATCGATGACAATGGCCAGCCCCAAAATGTCGACTTGATCCGGTCGAGCGGCGAGGCCGACCTCGACGAGGAAGCGCAGTCGATGATCCAGCGTGCCGCGCCGTTTCCGGTGCCGCCGGCGGGCGCGCAACGCGATTTCGCCATCGATATCGGGTTCGGCGGCTCGTAGACCGCGCCCGCTCAAATCTCGCGTTCGAGAAAGGCGCGTGCGAGCGCGTCGCGCATCGGCTTTGGTTGAAGGTCGTCGTCGTAAGGCAGGGCGCGGGCGAGGCGAGTGAGTTTGAGGGCCGCGAGCACTGAGGGTTCGCGCAGCCAGGTGTAGCGATCGGCAAGCCCCCAGCAGACGACCATGCCGAGCGCTTTGACCGACAGGGCATGTTTCAGGAAGGTGTAGACGCGATCGGCGGCCTGCTTGTCGCGTTCGGCGAATGAACCCGAATAGCTGGCATCGTTGATGTCGAGCTCGGTGATATAGATTTCGACGCCGCGCGCTTCGAGCGCATGCAGAAAATCGACGAAGCTCGCATCGTCATAGGCGATTGCCGGATCGAGATGCGCTTGCAGGCCGATCGCGTCGAGCCGCAGGCCCTTGTCCTTGATCTGGTCGACGAGGCGCAGCAGCGACTTGCGGACAGCGAGACCATAGACATCGCTGCGTTCCGTCCAGGCCTCGTTCAAGACGAGCTTCGTTCTCGGATCGGCCGCGGCGGCGCGCTGGAAGGCCCGGAAAATATAATCCGGACCCATGGCCGAATACCAAGGGCCCTGCCGGAAGCCGCCGGGCGCATTGCCCCAGGCGACGAAAGGCTCGTTGACGACGTCCCAGGATTGGAGCGCCCCCGCGTAATGCGTCATCACCCTCTCGACGTGCTGGTCGAGAATGTAAGGCAGCGTCGATAGAGGTGCCCGCTTCAGCCAATCCGGCGGCCAGTCGTTCCAGATGAGCGTATGGCCGCGCATGGCGAGGCCCTGTGCCTTGGCAAAGGCTAAGAGCCGGTCGCCTTCTTCGAAGGCGAAGCTCTTCTCATCCGGCCGCAACCAATCGAATTTCAAACCGCGGCCGGGGACGATGATGCCGCATTGTTGGACGATGAGCGCGCGATAGGTCTCGTCGTCGAAGAGTTCGTGGGTCGCGGCCGTGCCGAAAGTAATGCCGGTTCTGGCCGCGAGGGCCCGCAGGCTGGCGCTTTCGGCACCAGCCGCGCTGGCTCGAAAGGGAAGGAGACCGGCACCGAGCAGCGTAAGACAATCGCGGCGGGTTTGCCTCACCAGCGGGTCTCGCCCAAATCGGCGCCCGTCTCGTCGAGATAGCGGCGTTTGCGGAAGCCCTTGCGCGCCGCCGCGGCTTTGACCGCCACAAGAGATCCGGCGGGGCTTGGCTTGTCGCTGGTGAGATTATCGTGAATGAGGGCCGCGGCAATCGCGGCAAACAGCCCACCGCCGACGCCGAGGAAAAGAATGATCGTTTTGCGCGGGCTCGAAGGGCTTAGCGGCGGTGTCGCCATGGTGACGATGCGCGCCGGCGGGCTCTCGGCCTCCTGCTCGTTCAGATTGTCTCTGATTTTGGCAAAGCGTTCGTAGGAACCGCGCAGCGCATCGACCTCGCGCTCCAATTGACGCAATGGAACGATGTTCATGCTCGTCGTGTTCGACTG
>JAATEW010000261.1 GCA_015655535.1 Hyphomicrobiales bacterium
ACCGTCGAAAGTCGCCGTGCCGCGCCCGATCTCGTCCAGAATGACAAGCGAATGATCGGTCGCCTGATTGAGAATCGCCGCCGTCTCGACCATCTCGACCATGAAGGTCGAGCGGCCCCGTGCCAGATCATCGGCCGCGCCTACGCGGGAAAACAGGCGGTCGACTATGCCTATCTGCGCTCGCGCAGCCGGCACGAAGGCACCCATTTGCGCGAGCACGGCGATCAGTGCGTTTTGCCTCAGATACGTCGATTTGCCCGCCATGTTGGGGCCGGTGATGACGGCGATGCAGCCGCCTTGACCCGCGCCGGAGAGATCGCAATCATTGGCGACGAAGGCTTGGCCGGAGGCGGCCAGCGCTGCCTCGACGACAGGATGACGGCCGCCTTCGATCACGAAGGCCTGCGAGGCCTCGATGAGAGGCCGCGTCCAATTCCGCGCGGATGCGAGTTCGGCAAGCGCGGCGGAAACATCTATCGCAGCCAAGGCCGCCGCGAGTTGTTTGATCGCGGCCTCTTCCGCCAGCACAAGCGCCGCGAGCCGGTCGAAGATCGAGAGTTCGACGGCGAGCGCCTCATCGGCGGCCGATGCGATCTTGGCTTCGAGTGCGGCAAGCTCCGTCGTCGAAAAGCGCATCGCATCGGGCATGGTCTGACGATGCACGAAAGTCGCGGTGAAGGGCGGTTGCAACAAAGCCTCGCCTTGCGCCCGCGGCACTTCGATGAAAAAGCCCAGAAAATGATTGTGCTTGAGTTTGAGCTGCTTGGTCTGCGCCAATTCGCAATAGCGCGCTTGCAGCGCCGCGATCACGCGGCGGCTTTCATCGCGCAGCGCCCGCTGTTCATCGAGGATTTGCTCATAACCCGCGCGAATGAAATTGCCGTCGCGCTTCTGCAAGGGAAGCTCGTCGGCCAAAGCCTCCGTCAAAGCCGCTGCGACTTTCAAATCGACATCGCCGCAAGCCTTTGCCGCCGACGCAAGCTCTCGCGGCAGATCGGGCTTCGCCAAAAGTTCACCGGCCAGGACTTGTGCCGCCTCAAGCCCATCGCGCAGACTTGCAAGATCGCGCGGGCCGCCGCGTTGCAAGGCAATGCGCGACAGCGCGCGGGCCAAGTCCGGCACGGATTTCAGCCTTGCACGGACCGTCGTGCGGAAAGAATCGTCGCGCACAAAAAACGCGACCGCGTCGAGCCGCGTGTCGATCGCTCGCACCTCGGTCAGAGGCGCGGCCAGCCGTTCGGCCAAAAGGCGGCCGCCGGCGGAGGTCAATGTGAGATCGATCGAAGCCAGCAGCGACCCTTCGCGCGCGGCGCCCAAAGTGCGGGTCAATTCAAGATTGGCGCGCGTCGCCGCGTCGATCTCCATATAGGCGTTGCGCGTGAGGCGTTGCGGCAGGTCGAGTGCTGGCCGCGCGGCCAATTGCGTGCGCTCGACATAGAAGATCGCGACCGCCGCCGCCGCGCGCTCCACATCGGAAAACGTGCCAAGCCCGTCGAGCGTCGCGAGCTTGAAATAATCCTTCAGCCGCCGTTCGGCGCTTTGCACTTCACCGACATCGCGGCCAAGCGGCGTCAAAGGCACGCGCAAATCGGCAAAGAGCCTCGCCGCGCGGGGCATGGCGCAAATCCTCTCCGGCGCGACGATTTCGGACGGATCGACGCGGCTGATCTCGGCGCCGAGCGAGGCTTCCATGACTTCCGTCACGCGAAAGGCGCCGGTCGAAATATCCACCGCCGCGAGCCCGAACATCACGTTGCCGTTTGCGTCCTCGGCGCAGGACAGCGCCAGAAGGCAATTGGGCCGGCCCGGATCGAGCAATCTCTCTTCGGTGATCGTGCCGGGCGTCACCAGTCGCACGACATCGCGGGCAACGACCGATTTGCCGCCGCGCTTCTTGGCTTCGGCCGGATCTTCGATCTGTTCGCAGACCGCGACGCGATGGCCCTTGCCAATCAGCCTTTGCAAATAATCGTCGGAGCGCTCGACCGGCACGCCGCACATGGGAATATCGTCGCCCTTGTGCTTGCCGCGTTTTGTCAAAACGATGCCGAGCGCCCGGCTCGCGATCTCCGCGTCTTCGAAGAAAAGCTCGTAGAAATCGCCCATCCGGTAGAAGAGCAGACTGCCCGGATGCGCCGCCTTGATCTCCAAATATTGCGCCATCATCGGCGACGGCTTGGCCGCCTCCGGCTCAAGCGGATCAGCAGACGCGGACGGAGGCACGGAGGCACGGCTTTTTCGCATGGGCGCAGACTAGCAAAGGGCAAGTGCCCCCGCATCATGCTTTACGAAGCCGCTGAGCGTGATCCAATGGGAAGTTTCCCACTTACCTTCGGCTTTTGCGTCATGCGCGGGCTTGACCCGCGCATCCAGGTGGACTCCGCTGAACTTTTGCCCTCGATACCAAGAAAAGCATCACCGCAAGCGTTGGAGTTTTATCCTTTATCGTTTGGATGCGCGGGTCAAGCCCGCGCATGACGGCCGCTATCTTACACCGTCACCTGTGCGCCGAGTTCGACCACGCGATCGGATGGAATCGAGAAGAAGTCCGTCGCGTTGGTCGCCTGTTTCGACAGGCCGATAAAGAGCTTGTCCTGCCAGGCCGGCATGCCCGAATTGGGCGAGGGCTTGATCGTGCGCCGCCCCAGAAAGAAGGATGTCGTCATGATATCGAATTTCATGCCCATTTTGCGCAGCGAGGCCAAGGCGGTCGGCAAGCGCGGGCTCTCCATATAGCCGTAATGCAGCGTGATCGCCGTGAAATCCGACGATAGAGGCACGATTTCGCAGCGTTTCGACGGCGGCACGCGCGGCGTCGCCTCCGTCACGACCGACATCAGCACGACGCGTTCGTGCAAAACCTTATTGTGTTTCAGATTGTGCATCAGCGCCGAAGGTGCTGCGTCCGGCGTGCTCGTCAGGAAGATCGCCGTGCCCGGCACGCGGGTCGGCTTCGATGTTTCGAGCATGCGGATCAACTCGGTAACCGGGATCGAATCGCGCCGCGTCTTGCGGGCGAGCAAGGCCGTGCCGCGCACCCAGGTCCACATGACGATCATCGAGCAGCAGCCAAGCGCCAATGGCATCCAGCCGCCCTCCAAAACCTTGGTGAGATTGGCGGCGAGAAAGGCGCAATCGATGATGATGAAGCCTGACACGAAGAGAGCCGCGCCCCAGAGCGGCCAATGCCAGCGCTTCCACACGACGACGAAAGCGAGTGCCGTCGTCACCAGCATGGTGCCCGACACGGCAATGCCATAGGCCGATGCCAGCGAGCCCGAGCTTTTGAAGATGAACACGAGGCTCAACACGCCAATCAGCAAAAGCCGATTGACGCGCGGAAGGAAGATCTGACCTTCCAGCATCTCGGATTTGTGTTGGATTTCCATGCGCGGCAGAAGGCCAAGCTGAATCGCCTGACGCACCAGGGAATAGGCGCCCGTAATCACGGCCTGGCTGGCGATGACGGTCGCAAAGGTCGAAAGAATGACGAGCGGCAAAAGCGCCCAGCTCGGCGCCAGCAGATAAAACGGATTGGCGACAGCGGCTTCATTCGACAGAACCAGCGCGCCCTGGCCGAGATAGTTCAAGGTGAGCGCCGGCAGGACGAAAAAGACCCAGGCGATTTGAATCGGACGCCGGCCGAAATGGCCCATGTAGGCGTAAAGCGCTTCGGCGCCGGTCACGGCCAGAAAGCCGGAGCCCAATACAACGCAAACCAAAGATCCGTGGCTGAACCACATCTGCAGACCA
>JAATEW010000423.1 GCA_015655535.1 Hyphomicrobiales bacterium
ACCTGATCATCGTCGTATTGCTGACGCGCTCGGCGCCGGCGCTGTGGACGCTCGCCAAGGGAACCCGGGACAGCACGCCCGTTTCGAGCTTGTCGCGCAAGGCAGCCAGACGTTCGGTCTCGGCCTGCAATTCCTTTTGCGCGACGAGGGCGGCCTTGCCGAGCCCGACGATGCCCGGAACGTTTTCAGTGCCGCCGCGGCGCGCGCGTTCCTGATGCCCGAACAATTGCGGCGGGATCTTCACGCCCTTGCGCACGAACAAAGCGCCGATGCCGGTCGGCGCGTGGATCTTGTGGCCGGACAAAGACAGAAGATCGACCGGGATTTTCTTCAAATCGACCGCGATCTTGCCGACCGCCTGGACGGCGTCGGTGTGAAACAAAAGCCCCTTGCCGCGGGTGAGCTGGGCGATCGCTTCGATCGGGAAAATCACGCCGGTTTCATTATTCGCCCACATCACGGAAACAAGCACCGTATCCGGCCGGATGGCGGCCTCGACCGTCGCCGGATCGAGCTGGCCTTTCGCGTCGACGGGCAGATAGGTGACGCTATAGCCCTGCGTCTCAAGGTGCTTGTACAATTCCATGCAGGACGGATGTTCGACGCTGCTGGCGACGATGTGCTTGCGCTCGGGAGCGGCGGCGAGCGCGCCATAGACGGCGAGATGGTTCGATTCCGTGCCGCAGCTCGTATAGACGATTTCAGGCGGCGTGCAGTTGAGCAGACGGGCCAGTTCGCCACGCGCCTGCATCACCGTTTCCTTGCTGCATTCGCCGGCCTTGTGCTTGCTCGACGGATTCGTCGGGCCGCTCTGCATGCAAGAGGTCATCGCCTCTATCGCTTCCAATGCAACCGCCGTCGTCGCATTATTATCGAGATAGATCATGTGTTTCACTCTCGTTTGCCAGCCTGCGCGACCCGCTTTGGCCATGAGGCCGCGGGCCGTAAACCGGGCACAGCAAAATTCATGCAAAGACATATGTTTCGGTGATCCATTCGGGCGAATGGGGCAGCGAAAGCCATGCCGTTCAATTGTCAACAAAGCCATGGAAGCGATCGGGCCACGCCCGACCGCTGTCGCCCTTAGGGGAAGCCGGACCGGTGACGACCAGACTTCCGTTTCGCCTTCGGCGGGCTAGACCGAACCTATCACGTCCCGCACGCGGTTTCTTTTACGATTGAAACCCACGGCTTGCAAGCCTGCGATCAGCGCGGCAATATCGTGGGTTTGACCAAAATCAGACGGGAAGCAGCTCTTCTTCGAGGCAGCCGACGACAAAGCGGCTGCTCTCGAATTCGACAAGATAAAGCGGCCGCTTGGTCTCTTCTATGGTTCCGATATTGACGATCTCGCCCATATCGCCCGATTTCGCCAGAAGCGCATCGACGGGTTGATCGGGATAAGATCCGTCATTGAAGAGATCTTCGACGACCTGCACCCGCTGACCCCATTGATATTTGGGCGGCAGCGGCCCGTGCGGATCACTCATTCCTCGTCTCCCTTGGGAGCGGCTTTCTTTTTCTTCTTCGAATCGTCATCGTCGTCGCCGTCCACGGCCTCAAGTTCCTTGGCTTTCATGCCGACTTTGTTGCCGGTGAGCATGAATTCGACGCCAAAGATATAATATTGCTGCAAAAACGTGCCGATGTTGCAGACGTAGCCTTCTTCGCCCTTCTTCGCCAAGACGTCGCCGACATCCTTGCCGCAGAACGTCCCATCGTTACGGATGGTGCGCTTGGTGCGAACGCGCTGGCCATAAAGGAAACGCGGCGGCTCGTTGAGCTCGCATACCGATGGGTCTTCCCGGCTGATACTGGTCATTTCCGTCTCTCCTCAGCAATTTTCGTGACTTCAGTCCAATCACTCGGTTCATTCATCACAAGCATCACACCTTCAGCCAAGCCGGCGTTGCCCGCTCAGCTAATTCTCACCTCCGGCGAAGCCGTGCCTTCGGCGCGTAATTCGCCGAGCCTTTGCATGGCCAACTCGCGGACCAAGGGGTCCTCGTCTACCGTCATCTGCGTCAAGCGTTGCAGATCGTCGATCCGCCCCGCCACTTCATAGCGAACCCGCCAATCCGCATCCGAATGCAAAGCGACAAGCTGCTCGTTCGTCAGCCTTTGCACCACTTCGAGCCGGACGCTCGGGTCCTTGTCCTGAGCCAGACGCATCAACCATGCCGGATCGATCCGCCGCACGATCGTCCGCCGCACCTCGGGCTCCGGATCGTGGATCATCAAAGGCAAGGTCGAGGGCGACAGCCGGCGCGCGACCATGGTGCGCACATAATAATCAGGATCTTTGATCATCGAGACGAGATTTGCATCATCGAGATGCGAGGCGACGCGGATGCGGACCTCGCGATGCGGGTCGTTGATGAGCTTC
>JAATEW010000264.1 GCA_015655535.1 Hyphomicrobiales bacterium
CCATGATTTTGTTTTGACGCGTTTTCTTCACGCGAAACATCATCCACTTCGCTCGAAAACGCACTAGCCAATGACGAAAGGCAGTTGGCGCGGGCCGCGCAGCAGGCCGTGCGACCATGTGACTTTCGCATCGGGCGCTAGTTTGAATTCAGGGATTTGCGCCAGCCATTCCTCAAGCGCGATGGTGACTTCCATGCGGGCCAGATGCGAACCGATGCAGCGATGGATGCCGAGGCCGAAGGCCGCATGCCGGTTCTCCACGCGATCGATCACGACACGGTCCGCGTCGGGAAATACGGCCGGATCGCGATTGGCCGCCGCCGTGGGCAACATGACCATCTCGCCTTCGTTGAAGCGGCAGCCGTTGATCTCGGTCTCTTTGATCACTTCCCGCGCCAGGCTCACCGGAGCATAGGCGCGCAAAAATTCTTCAACCGCCGTCGGGATCAGCCGCGGTTCCGCGGCAAGGCGCTGGCGATCGTCGCTATGCGTGGCGAGGTGGAATAAGCAAGCTCCAATCATGCTCCATGTCGTGTTGATTCCTGCAAACAGCAGCAACCGCAAAGTTCCATTCATGTTTTCGCTTTTTAAGGGTTCGCCGTCGATCCGTGCGTTGAGGAGATGGCTGATGAGATCTTCTCCGGGCGCCTTCCTGCGTTTGGCGATCTCGCCGGCGAAAAAGGCTATCATCTCCGCCCGGACTTTGTCGGCGATGGCAGGTTCCGTGATGGACGCCTCGAAAAAATCGTGAATCCAGCTGCGAAACAAATCGCCGGCGTCTTCTGAAATGCCGAGCAAATGCGCGGTGACACGCGCCGGGAGTTCCTGAGCGTAATCGACCGCGCCATCGCATTCGCTTTTGCGGTGGATGCGCCCGAGCAGGTCGCGGCAGATCGTTCTCATGCGCGGCTCGAGGCCTTTAATCGCTTCGGGCGTGAAGGCCGGCAGCAGCACTTTCCTTTGATCGTGGTGCTCGGGTGGGTCGGAGGTAATCGGGGGTGCCGGTATCAGAGGCGGCGCCTCCTCCCGTATGAACAGACGGCGCGATGAAAAATGCTCGGTGTCATAAGCAATGGCGCGGATATCTTCATAGCGGGACGGAAAATACACGCCGACGAACCGATTGGTATGAGCGATCGGACATTTGCTCCGCATCTCCTCCCATATCGGATAAGGATTCTCGATCCAGGCCGGATCGAGGAAGTCGAAGTCGGTGGCCCAATCTTTGACGGGCGGACGGCTGCTCATATTGCTCACTCCTCTATGATTTCGACCGCGAATTCGGGACAATTGGCCTTGGCGAGCCTTGCTTTATGTTCGAGACCCGGCGGGACGATGCCGCGGCCTTTCTCGCTGGAGCTGCCGAACCGATCCAATTCGAAGAGTTCGGGCGCGACGGCGATGCAGCGGGCGTGTACTTGGCAGCGTGCCGGATCGACTTTTACTTTCGAGGTGGCCGGGGCGGCGCGGCTGGCCGATTTAGCGGCGATGGTTCGTTCTTCCTTCGGAGATCGAGCTGCGCGCATGCGTGGAATCGTCATTTCATCCTCTCGCGTTGGAAGAGGATGAGCCTGGGGCTTTCGCGGCTACGGCGGGATTTCAAAGCCGCCGGGACGCGTTACAGAGGTAACGCGTCCCGGTGCGAAGCTATCGCTACGATCGTAACCTCATTCCCCGATGCCGAGACAATCGCGTAATCGCGCATCTGCAAATCTCTTCCGAATGTTGCTCACGGGAGAGACCAATGCAGCGCAAGATATCGTCAATCGGTGAGGCCGATGCACCTCAGGTGCTGAGTGTTTACAATTGGGAAGCCGGCAGTTTCCAAATTGTCGATGCACAGGGTCGGCGGGCGCAAGGGTCCGATCAATACATAAAGCCGGATGAAAGTATTCGGCGCGAGCCGGACACATGGCGGAGTCGCATGAAAGACGTGGCGGCCTGGGTCGTCGCAGACCTTCTCACGGGCTTTGTCTCATGCGCAGTCACCATGAACCCGCATCTATTTCGGATGATGGATGAGTTCGACACGCATATGGAGCGGTCGAAGAAGCGCATCGCGCCGGAAAAGATCGACTGAGATCAGGACGCCCGTTTCAGTTGTAGCCTCACAGCGCGGGCTAGACATTCATGGGCAACGGTCGAGGCTCATGGTTTTTGATAGTTTCGAACAAGAGCGCAGGGCCAGATGACGATGAGTTTCTCCACAGACGAATGCCGCCCGATGCTCCCGGCGCAGCGGCTGATCTTCCTGCTGATCGCGGCGGCGGCTCCTCTCGCGGCGATGATCGGCAGCTTGCCGATTGCGCTTGCACGCGGAAACGGAGCCGGCACGCCAGCCGCCTTCCTGTTCGCCGCGCTCACGCTCCTCTGTTTTTCTGTCGGCTATGCCGCGATGAGCAGGCGCGTGGTCAATACCGGCGCCTTCTACACCTATGTGGTCAAGGGGCTCGGCAAACCGGCGGGCGTCGGCGCGGCCTTCACGGCCATGGTCGCCTATGTTTCTTTCACAATCGGCTTGGCCGCTTTCGTCGGTTATTTTCTCGACCTCGTCCTGTCGACTCTGGGCGTGCATTTGTCGTGGCTTGTCTATGCCGCCGGAAGTATCGCAATCGTCGCTGTCCTCGGTTATTTTTCGATCGACCTGTCGTCGAAGATCGTCGGGGCCTTGATCACAGCGGAAATCATTATTCTGGTGATCTTCGACATGGGCGTCGTCGCAGCCAAGGGCGCGGCGGCCTTGCCGCTGGAATCGTTTTCACCGCACGTCGTCTTCGACCCCGGCCTTGGGATCGCATTGATGATCGCGTTCACGTCCTTCATCGGGTTTGAGTCCGCCGCTCTCTATGGCGAGGAAGCCAGAGAGCCGACGCGGACCGTTCCGATCGCGATCTACACTTCGGTGATTCTGATCGGGACCTTCTATCTGCTCACAGCCTGGATTACGGTGGGTGCGCTTGGACCGGCTCAGGTCACAGCCGAAGCCGCGGCTCAAAACGGCATGCTGATGTTCAACGTGCTCACCCGCTATAACGGCGAGATTGTAGCGGATATCACAGGCGTGTTGGTCTGCACGTCGCTGCTGGCTTCATATCTAGCCATCCACAATGCCGCGACACGCTATATTTTCGCGCTGAGCCGCGAAAATCTACTTCCCCCGGTCTTCGGGCATTTCCATCCGGAGCGCAACGCACCCTCCACTGCCAGTATCGCCGTGACGGCGATCACCATCATTTGCATCGCGGGCCTCGGGGCAACGGGCCTCGATCCTTACGCGGCGGGTGCGCCCGTGCTCATAGGCTTCGGCACCTTGGGCATCATCTTTCTACAGGGCTTCGCGGCGGTGGCGATCCTCGCCTATTTTGCCCGGCGGCGATGGGCGGCGAAATCGTGGGAATTCTTGGCTTCTACATTGGGAGCGCTTGGCCTGATCGTCGCCACGGTATTGGCCGCGGTCAATTTTAAATTGCTCGCCACGAGCGATCTTCCGGCCGTCGGCTGGATGCCCCTCATCTATCCCGCGACGGTCGCGATCGGCGCCGGATTCGCCCTTTGGCTGCGCGGTGCCAGACCCAAGCTCTATAATGCCTTGGCTGACGCGGACTTGCGCGCGGATATCGTCGATTCCTCTCGAAATCCGCAGGAAATTCGGCTGGCCTGAAACGAGTGCCGACTCATCGGGCAGCGTTCCATCGCGCAATGACCCGCACTTCGGGATGGCTCGGTGCATCGCTTAAAATGCCGAGCGCGGCGGGGTCGAGCTGGAAATGCTGTCCTTCAACGATAGGCAATCCGATCCAGCGCGTCGCGAGCACGCAGCCGAAATGGCCATGCGAGAAGAGCGCGACATTTCCGTCCAAGCCGGCGAGCCGCGCGATGAGCCGATCGGCGCGATCGGAAACCTGCTGAGGCGTTTCGCCATTGGGGCAGCCGTCACGAAAGATCGTCCAGCCCGGATGTTCCTTACGGATATCTATGGAGCGCTTGCCTTCGTAGTCGCCGTAGTCCCACTCGGCGAGATCGGGTTCGATCTCGGCTGTCTGGTCCGGTAAAACCAGCTCGCTGGTTTTTTGCGCGCGCAACCGCGGGCTGCTCAGCACATGGGTGAACGCGATCCCTTGCAGGCTTTGTCCGAGGCCGCGCGCCATATCTTCGCCATGCGCGGTCAAAGGAATCTCGGTGCGGCCGGTGTGCTGGCCAGACAGCGACCATTCGGTTTCGCCATGCCGGATGAGATAAAGCCGCAAAGGCGCGCTCATGGCTTTTCCATCGCGGCATTATAGTCGCCGAAGCGGGCGGCCCGATTGAGCGCGGCCCGATGATAAAGCGCTTGCTGCGCCGCCGCCACATTGGCGGCCTCGCCGTGCCAGATCTCCAAAGCCGGCTGTTGGATCGCGCGCGAATAGGAAAAGGTCAGCGCCCAAGGCAGCCGCGATTTGAACTTGACATTCATGGCGTTCAAACGCGCCGACGCCAATTCGCCGGATTGGCCGCCCGATAGAAACGCGATTCCCGGAACGGCGGCGGGCACGGTGCGGAGAAAAGTCTCCACCGTCGCGTCTGCCACTTGGTCGACGCTCTCCTGCTTTGGCGAGGCGAGACCGGGAAGCACCATATTGGGCTTCAGGATCATCCCTTCGAGCATCACCCTTTGCCGGGCAAGTGCTTCGAAGACGGTGCGCAGCACAGTCTCGGTCACCACGCGGCAGGCCTCCAGAGAATGCGCTCCGTCCATCAGCACTTCCGGTTCGACGATCGGAACCACATCGGCTTCCTGGCACAGAGCGGCGTAACGGGCCAAAGCCTGCGCATTGGCCTCGATACATCCAAGGGTCGGGATGCCGTCGCCAATCGTGATGACCGCGCGCCATTTGGCGAAACGGGCGCCCAGCTTGACATAGGCTTTGAGGCGGGCGCGCAATCCGTCGAGGCCTTCGGTGATTTTCTCGCCTGGATAAAGAGCGAGATCCTTGGCGCCCATATCGACCTTGATGCCGGGAATGATGCCCGCCTCGGCGAGCACCTTGACGAAGGGCGTGCCGTCCCTTGTCTTCTGATACATCGTCTCGTCATAAAGGATCGCGCCATTGATACTGTCCGCGAGACGGGGCGTCGTCACAATCAATTCACGATAGGCGCGGCGGGCCTCTTCGGTTTGCGGAATCCCCGCCTTGGCGAAGCGTTTGTTGCAGGTCTCGGTGCTCTCATCCATCGCGAGCAGGCCTTTGTAATTGGCGAGAAGTGCCCGCGCCGTGTCGATAAGCGTTTGCCTCGTCATCTGACCTGCCTTTGTTTTCAATGCACCATGCGCTCTACCTAGAGCGTTTTCGAGCGAAGTGGATGGTGCTTCGCGTGAAGAAAACGCGTCAAAAACAAAATCATAGAGCTTCGGTTCTGATTCTATCAGAACCGAAACGGCTCTAGGCGGATATCGGAGACTTCCAAATCGGAGGCTTGACCGGAGCTGCTGTTCCGTCACAAAGTTGGACGTTGCCTTATGGAAACTTCGAAATGCCTCAACCCAAATTATCCCTTATGACAACAAGCGCCGTGGTCGCAGGCATGATTGCGATCGGTTCGCCGGCTCAGGCCCAACCCACTCCCCTCGACGTTCTTGGCGCGGCCGCTGCGGTCGGGGTCGCCGGAGCGGCCATTGCCGGAGCCAATGTGTGGGGCGGCCGGCAATATTGCTGGTATCCGGACGGCTGGCAGGGGCCTGGCTGGTATTGGTGCGGCTATGCCTATCGGACCGGCTATGGCTGGGGCGGCGGCTATGGCTGGCACGGCTGGCGCGGCGGTGGTCCTGGCCGCGGCGGTTTTCGCGGCGGTCATCCCGGTGGCGGGCACCCGGGTGGTCATCCCGGCGGTGGCCATCCTGGCCATCCGCATCCCTAAAATCGGAACGCTCGCTTCCCATAAAGATGCCGGTCATCGCAAGGTGGCTGGCATTGTCTTGGGAGCGTCATGCCTGTTTCGCATGTTCGAAGAGGGCCGCTATCGCGTTGCGCGCATCCTGCTGGATCGCACGCAAATGCTCTTCGCTGCGAAAACTTTCCGCATAGATTTTATAGACATCTTCCGTACCGGACGGCCGCGCGGCGAACCATCCATTTTCGGCGATGATTTTAATGCCGCCGAAGGGCTGGCCATTGCTGGGTGCGCTGACGCGCTTCTCGCTGATCGGCTCTCCGGCGAGTTTCGTCATGTTCATCTGTTCGGGTGACAGCGTCTTGAAGACCTTCTTCTGCTCGGATGTCGCGGGCGCGTCGATCCGCTCGTAGAAGGGTGCGCCTAATTCCTGCGTAAGCCCATCGTAGATCTGGCTTGGATCCTGCCCGGTCTTGGCGGTGATCTCGGCGGCCAGCAGGCCGAGGATCAATCCATCCTTATCGGTCGTCCAGACCGATCCGTCGCGCCGTAAAAATGTCGCGCCGGCGCTTTCTTCGCCGGCAAAACCCAAGCCGCCGCCGATCAATCCATCGACGAACCATTTGAACCCGACCGGCACTTCGACGAGCTTGCGGGAGAGTTTCGCGGCGACGCGGTCGATGATGGCGCTGCTGACGATGGTCTTGCCGATGGCGGCACCGCTACTCCACTCGGGCCGGTTGGCGAAGAGATAGGCGATCGCGGCGGCGAGATAGTGGTTCGGGTTCATCAAGCCGTTCGATTTCGTCACGATGCCGTGCCTGTCCGCGTCGGTATCGTTGGCGAAGGCGATATCGAACGTGTCGCGCATGGAAATGAGCCGCGCCATGGCATAGGGGGACGAGCAATCCATCCGGATGCGTCCGTCCCAATCGGCTGTCATGAAGCGGAAGGTCGGATCGATCGCGTCGCTGACAAGCGTCGCGTTGAGACGGTAGCGATCGATGATCGGCGCCCAGAAATGCGTGCTCGCACCGCCGAGCGGATCGATACCGATCTTCACGCCCGACGAACGGATCGTCTCCATGTCGACGACGGTGGCGAGGTCGGCGGCATAGGCATCGATATAGTCATAAGCGTGAACATGAGGCGATTTGCGCGCTCGCTCGTAGGGGATACGCAGCACGCCATTGAGATTTTTTTCTAAGAATTCATTGGCCGCGCGCTCGATCCACGTCGTGACATCCGTATCGGCCGGTCCGCCGTTCGGCGGATTATATTTGAAGCCGCCGTCTTCGGGCGGATTATGCGACGGCGTGATGACGACGCCATCGGCCAAATCGTCCGCGCGATTTTTATTATAGGTCAGGATCGCGTGTGAAATGACAGGCGTCGGCGTATAGCCGCCATACGCGTCGATCATTACATCGATGTCGTTGGCGGAGAAGACCTCAAGCGCGCTCGCAAAGGCGGGCTCGGAGAGTGCATGCGTATCGATGCCGAGAAACAGCGGGCCGGTGATACCGCTTTGCTTCCGGTGCAGGCAGATGGCCTGGCTGATCGCCAGAATATGCGCTTCGTTGAAGGCGTTATTGAAGGCCGATCCGCGATGACCCGACGTGCCGAAGGCGACGCGTTGCGATGGGACCGCGACATCCGGCCTGCCGGTGAAATAGGCCGCGATGAGACGTGGCACATTGACCAGCATGGATGGATCGAGCCTTTTGCCCGCAAGCGGGCTTATGTCACCAGCCAATAGTCTATCCTTTTCGGGAGGCGCGTTCTTGCCAGCATGTTGTGGGGAGGAAGGCCCCGTTCGGCAACCGTCCGGCGGAGTCTATTTTCGAAACAGAAGCATCATGTTCAGGAAGGCAGCGGCGCTCGTCCAGGAACCCAGGACCCGTATACCGATCTGCAGCCATTGCGCGGTAACGAAGGCGGCAAGGCCGGCCAGATTGAGAAAAAGCAAAAGCACGGCGATCGTGGTTCCGCTGATGCCAGCCAATTGCGCAAGCGGGGTGGTGGCCTCGGGCTTGGACTCAAAACCGATCATGAGGCCGATCGCGCCGCCTAGCCCGATCGTGGCCCAAGCGGGCAGGCGGTAATTGGCGGCGACAGCGAGACCGGCGGCAAGACAGAGCGCCGTCAAAATGGTTGGCGCGGCGGCAAGCGTTGCTCCGAGATAGGCTCCTGCGAATCCGGCGCCTAGTCCAAGCGCAAGCGCGGGCAGGCCATAGCGCAGCGGAAAGGCGCCATGCTGGCCGCAGAGAAGACCGAAGGCGATCAAGGCGAGCGCATGTTGCAAAGTCAGCAGCGGGTGAATGACGCCGGTATTGAAATCGCTGAGGCCGAGTGCTTCGAAATGTGCGCTGGCGCGTGTCGTGGCAGACAGGCTGATGATCGCGGCAAGGCCGATCGTTTTGGGAAATCTCATGCCGCCGCCTTATAAGACGCCGGTGAGATAGGCGAGCCCAGTGATGGCGATGAGCCCGCCGCCGGTGCGGACCGCGATGCGGCCCGCCTTCCATTTGGTCAAGGACCCAAAGCCAATGCCGATGAGATGGAGCAAGCCGGTCGCGACCACGAAGCCGAGCGAATAGGCCAAGGGCTCGGCGGCTTCCGGCAATTCCACGCCATGCGCATAGCCGTGAAAGATCGCGAACGCGCCGACGAGAAGCGCCGCGATCCATAAAGGCGCTTCGACACCGAGGAGCACCATCAGTCCCAGAACAAGCCCCGAGACCGCGATGCCTGTCTCGACGAAAGGCAGCGGCAGGCCGAGCATGCCCCAGGCGCCGCCGAAAGCCATGACCATAGGAAACAGGACCGGCAAAGCCCAGATCGCGGGCGCGCCGAGGAAGGCGCCCCAAAGCCCCACGGCGACCATTGCGATGATGTGATCCGGGCCTGTCAAAGGATGGAGAAAGCCTGCCATAAGGCCGCCGGCGGCGCCGGTTCCGGCATGCGCCAAGGCTGGGCTTGCCCCGGCGGCGATGAGGCCGAACGCAATCGCTCCCGGGAGAAGCCAAGTCGGGAGAAGCCAAGTCGAAGGCAGATGCTGCGTCACGCGTTTTTTCCCTTGCATGTTGCCGTGCCTTCAATCGGGCGGCACCGCCGCGGAGCTTCAAAAACCTGCCATAAACCAAGCTAATTGTTAAGCACGCGTATTTAGTGCAAACTAACTTAGCGAAGCTGGGGCAAACCCGGACGAAGTCGATCGGGAGGTGACGGCGGACATGAGTGTCGAGTCGAGCATTCTGTTTGTTGGCGATCCGTGTCCTGAGGTCAAAGCCGCGGCGGAGGCTTTGACTCAGGATTGCGACTATCGTGTCATCATGGCGTCGCATGATGCCGAGGCGGCCGATGTGCTCAATGATGCGCATGTCGATCTGGTTCTCGCCGATGTCGAAAACCGCGATTGCGATGTCGTCGCCTTTCTGGCGCGGCTGCGTTTCACCCATCCGGATCTCGTGCGCGTTCTTCTCATCGGCGATGAAGCGGATGCCAAGCTGAACGAAGCGCTGGCGCGCACGGCCGCCTATCAATATCTCACCAAGCCCTTGCAGGCCGAACAGACCTGTCTTGTCGTCAAACGCGCTTTGGAAACGCGCGAGCTCGCCCGCCGCCACAGGCATCTCGTCCGCGAACTCAAGATCGGCGAAGATTCGCAATTCCCGCATATCCGGACGGATGTCCCGTCGAAGGGCGATGCCCGTAATTTCGAACGGCTCGTCTATGCGAGCGAGGTCATGGCCGAAGTCTGCGGCCTTGCCCGCGAGGTGGCGCGCACCGATCTGCCCGTTCTCAGCGAAGGCGAGACGGGCACCGGCAAGGAACTGCTCGCCCGCGCTTTGCATTTCCATTCGCGCCGCTCGTCGAGCCCGCTGATGATGCAAAACTGTGGCGGCATGCGTGACGAGCTTCTGCATTCGGAGCTCTTCGGCCATAGACGCGGCTCCTTCACAGGTGCGGTCAGCGATCGGCTGGGGCTGTTTCGCGCCGCCGATGGCGGCACCGTCTTTCTCGACGAGATTTCCGAAGTCTCGCCCTCGTTTCAGGTGAGCCTCCTGCGGTTCTTGCAGGAGGGCGAGGTGAAACCGCTCGGCTCAGACCAGACGATGCATGCCAATGTGCGGATCATCGCCGCCTCCAACAAACCGCTGAAGCAATTGGTCAAGGCCGGACAGTTCCGGGAAGATCTTTATTTCCGGCTGAAAGGTTTCGAGCTCGAAGTGCCGCCTTTGCGCGCCCGGCCAGACGACATCCCGGTCCTGACCGAATTCTTCGTGCGCAAGCACGGCGGCCTCATGAGCAATCGCGTGATCGGCGTCACGAATGATGTGCTGAATGTTTTGAAGGCCTATCACTTCCCGGGCAATGTGCGCGAACTTGAAAACGAAGTGCGGCGCATGGTGGCTTTGGCCAAGGACGGCGAATATCTGACGCGCCGGCATCTGTCGCCCGCGCTGGCGAAACTGCGCGTCTCGGCCGCCGGCGACAGCCTCGGCTTCAAGGCCGAAGGCAAGACCTTGAAGGAAATGGTCGAGTCGCTCGAAGGCCAGCTCGTCCACCGCGTTCTCGAAAAGAACCGCTGGAACCAGAGCAAAGCGGCGCGGGAATTGGGTCTTTCGCGCGTGGGCCTCGCCAATAAGATCAAGCGCTATGCTTTGGCGGAGGGGAAGCCCGGCTTCAACTGACAAGAGTGGCGAAGTTTCGATTTAAAACAAGTCTAGTTTGTTTTCGAAATGCAAAGATGGTTTGCAAAGTCGCGCGGCAAGAGCCATGCTTGTAGGGACGGGTTTCGTGGATGAAACTTCGATCTCAGCAAGTGGAAGAAGGCATGACACCGGCAGACGAAGAGCGCACACCCGCCGTCGTGGTCCGCTTCCCGCAGTCGCGCACGGCGCCGGCAGGCAGCGCGGGCGGTTACAAGGAACTTGGCATTGGCGCCATGGCCCGGCATCTCAATATGCGCAAAAGCCAGATGACCGGCCATTGGTGCAGCCGCTGCAACGGCATGTGGTTTGGCTATGCGCTTGAAGTCGAATGCCCGCAATGCGGCAATAGGCATGGGTGAAACTTCGTTTTGAAAGCGATGACTTTTCGATGATCGATGTGAAACTTGCTTTGCAGGTGCATACTAAGTTTCTTTACATTTGGTCTAATTCAAAGCTAGGCCAACTGCGGGTAAAAACTCCAATTCATTGATTTCTTGGATTTTTTATTCTCATGTCCCTCATGGCACGAGCATTGCGCTCTTCTTCCCGACGAAACCTCGCGATCCGACGAGGCTCGATGGGAGAAGCGAATGGCCAATCTTCTGTGGCTGCAAGGCGGTGCCTGCTCCGGCAATACGATGTCTTTCTTGAATGCCGAGGAACCGAGTGCTTGCGACTTGGTGACGGATTTCGGCATCAATGTTTTGTGGCATCCCTCTCTCGGCCTCGAACTCGGCGATAACGTCAAGCAGCTCCTGCAGGACTGCATCAGCGGCAAGATCCCGCTCGACATTTTCGTCTTCGAAGGCACGGTCGTGAATGCGCCGAACGGTACCGGCAATTGGAACCGCTTCTGCGGCCGGCCCATGAAGGATTGGGTCAAGGAATTGTCGGATGCGGCGGCTTTCGTCGTCGCGATCGGCGATTGCGCGACCTGGGGCGGCATTCCGGCCATGGCGCCGAACCCCAGCGAATCCGTCGGCATGCAATTCCTGAAGCGCGAGAAGGGCGGCTCGCTCGGCACCGGCTTCACCTCTAAAGCAGGATTGCCTGTCATCAATATTCCGGGCTGCCCGGCGCATCCCGATTGGGTCACGCAGATTCTCGTGGCAGTTGCCTCCGGCCGCGCCGGCGATCTGACGCTCGACGAATTCCACCGGCCGAAGACCTTCTTCTCGAGCTTCACGCAGACGGGCTGCACCCGCAACATGCACTTCGCTTATAAGGTCTCGGCGACCGAGTTCGGCCAGCGCAAAGGCTGTCTCTTCTACGATCTCGGCTGCCGCGGACCGATGACGCACAGCCCCTGCAATCGCGTGCTATGGAACAGGCAGTCGTCCAAGACCCGCTCCGGCATGCCCTGCATGGGCTGCACCGAGCCGGAATTCCCCTTCTACGATCTCGATCCCGGCACGGTCTTCAAGACGCAGACGGTCATGGGCGTGCCGAAGGATATGCCGACGGGCGTCGACAAGGCCGGCTACATCAAGCTGACGGGAGCGGCCAAGGCCGCCGCGCCCGCTTGGGCCGAGCAAGATATTTTCGTGGTCTGATCCAATCCGTTTCGGCGCATTGCCGCTCTCGCATTTGAAGGAGTAAGCATCATGGCTGAAGCAGCCGTTCAGACGCTCGATATTTCGCCCGTAGGCCGCGTCGAAGGCGACCTCGACGTTCGCGTCGACATCCAGAATGGAGTCGTCGTCAATGCCTGGACTCAGGCCGAATTGTTTCGCGGCTTCGAGATCATCTTGCGCGACAAGGACCCCCAAGCGGGTCTTGTCGTCACCCCCCGCGCCTGCGGCATCTGCGGCGCCTCGCACCTGACCTGCGCTGCCTGGGCGCTCGATACCGCCTGGGGCACGACGGTCCCGCGCAATGCGATCCTCGCCCGCAATCTCGGGCAATTGACGGAGTCGATCCAGAGCCTGCCGCGCCATCACTACGGCCTGTTCATGATCGACTATACGAACAAGGCCTATTCCGGCAGCAAGTTCTACGAAGAGGCGGTAAAGCGCTGGGCGCCCTTCACCGGCACGAATTACGAGCTTGGCGTGACGGTCTCCGGCCGCCCGGTCGAGATTTATGCGCTGCTCGGCGGGCAATGGCCGCATTCGAGCTACATGGTCCCTGGCGGCGTCATGTGCGCGCCGACTTTGACGGACGTCACACGCGCTTGGTCGATCCTCGAACATTTCCGCCGCAACTGGCTGGAACCCGTCTGGCTCGGCTGCTCGCTCGAACGCTACGAGCAGATCAAGAGCTATGACGACTTCCTGGCTTGGCTCGACGAGCGCCCCGAACATGCCAATTCCGATCTCGGCCTGTTCTGGCGCATGAGCCTCGACATCGGCCTCGACAAATATGGCAAGGGCCACGGCAAATATGTGACCTGGGGCTATCTCCCGCACGAAGACAAGTACAACAAGCCGACCATCGACGGCCGCAACGCCGCTATGATCATGAAGAGCGGCGTCTATGACGGCGCGACCGACACACATAAGCTTATGGAGCAGGGCTTCACACGCGAGAATACGGTGCATGCCTGGTATGACGAAGGCACTGCTCCGGTGCATCCTTTCGATCGCACGACGAAGCCGATCGCCAAGAACGATCTCGATCACAACGGCAAATATTCCTGGGCGACCGCGGTCTCCCACGTCGATAACGGCCGTTTGGAGGCTGGCCCTCTCTCGCGCCAGCTTGTGGCCGGCGGCACGCATGGCGAAAGCTTCCAATGGCATGATCCTTTGGTGCTCGACATGTATAAGAAGATGGGAGGTGCCAGCGTGGCTTTGCGCCATTTTGCTCGCATGCACGAAGGCGCGAAGATCTATCGCGAAATCGAGCGTGTGCTGCGCGAGCTGCGTCTCAACGACGAATGGTACATCAAGCCGACCGAAAAGGACGGTCGCGGCTGGGGCGCGACGGAAGCCATCCGTGGTGCGCTCTGCCACTGGATCGAAGTGCAGGGCGGTAAGATTAAAAATTATCAGATGATCGCCCCGACAACCTGGAATGTCGGGCCGCGTGCAGATACCGGCGAGCGCGGGCCGATCGAAGAGGCCTTGATCGGCACCCCGATCAAGGATCCGCACGATCCGGTCGAGGTCGGGCATGTGGCGCGGTCCTACGACTCTTGCCTGGTTTGCACCGTGCATGCGCATGATGCGAAAACCGGCGAAGAGCTCGCGCGCTTCCGCACGGCGTAAGCGTTTCCTGGGAGCACCGACGTTCGCTCCCGGGCTCCTTTGATTTGTGATGCGCCTGGGTTTCGCAGTGCTTTGCACGATCAACGGTATGGATATGAATAATATGGGATCTGTCGAAGACTCTCTTTCATGCGGAAATGAAAAAGGATTTTTTTAAAGACATTCTTTTATGCTAGCCCAAACCGGGATAGCGTTCTTTTGCCAGCCAAGCACAGGTCTCGCTGGCGCAAGCGATTTTATATATGACTTAATGCGGATCGCGATCCGCCGTAGAATCGTCAATGCTGCTTTACGACGAAGTCATGCTTCGCCGATTGTTTTTGAAGGGCGGATTCCATGTCGATGTCGGAAACCGATGACGTCCTGAACAAAATCTCCACGCTTCTGGCCAGCGGGTTGGAAACCAAAACAGAGCCCTTTCCGGAAACAGAAAAAGAATTTGGCGAGATCTTGAAGGAGTTGCGGGCGCTAGATCCGGACGATCTTAAAAGCAAGCTCGTCATCGGCGGTTTCCTGAACCATCCCTATGGCGAGGAACAATATCGCTGCATGGAATGCATGTATTATCTCGTGCATCGCAAATGGTGCGATTTGCCGGAACTGGCCGTGCCTGTCGAAGCCGAATGGTGGTGCCGGCTGTGGCGCATCTGACGCCTACCTTCATTTGGCGGGCGAGCCTCATCGAGCCTTTATCATGCTGGCGGTGATCGGCTGCGGCAATCTCAATCGGTCCGACGATGGCGTCGGCGTCATCGTCGCGCAACGGCTTCTGGCCCTGCCGAAACCGCCCGGCGCTCCAGTCAAAATTTTCGATGCGGGCACGAGCGGGATGGACATTCTGTTCCAGGCGCGCGGGGCGCAGAAGCTCGTCATCATCGACGCGTCGTCAAGCGGCTCGGAGCCCGGCGCCATTTTCGAAGTGCCGAGTTCGGAGCTCGAAAACAGGCCTGCGCCGAGCTACACGCTGCATGATTTCCGCTGGGATCACGCGCTTTACGCCGGCCGCCGGATTTGGGCTGACGACTTTCCCACCGATGTGACGGTCTTCCTGATAGAAGCTGCGACGCTGGGCTTTGGCCTCGACCTTTCGCCGCAAGTCGCACACGCAGCCGATATTGTCACGGCGCGCATCGCGACACTGATCGCGCAGCATTGCGAAATGGATGCCGCCCGATGAACGGCGCGATACCCGAAGCCGGCGCTTTACCTCTGCGCCTTCATCGCGATCATCTCTATATCGATTCGGCGGCCTTCGACGCGCATCTGCCGCGTGTCTTAAGCGTCGCTCTGGTGCGCGAGGGCGACGATCTCCTGATCTTTCCCGTCGCTTCCGCGGATGCGGGCGGCTTCCTCGTCAAACAGGTGAATGCGCGCGGCGACCGTGCGATCCATGCGGCCGATTTTTTCCGTCTTAACGGGATTGACGACATGCAGGACTTCAAGCTTGACGCGTGGCCGAACCCAACGATCGCAGGCTTTGTCGTTCGCGATCTTTTCGCATTGATGCAAATCAAGTTTGCACATCGAAAATAATCTAGACTCGATTTTGGCCGAAGCGTAATTTCAGTCTAAGTCTAAAAGGGGCGCGATTTTCATTATTCGAGCCTTAAAAAATGGGCGTCTGGGAGTTGAGTCAAATGCCATCGCGCGCCGAGTCCGAAGTGAAAGCGGCATTTGCCGCCATCGATGCGGAAGACGCATCGCTTGGCGAAAAAATCGAGATGTTGATGGAAATGGCCATGGGTCTGCAGACCCGGCCGAAAACGCCGGAAGATTTGCAACAAGCCGTTCTCCTTTACGAAAAGGCGCTTGAGCTTTGCCCGGCTGAACTCTTCCTGTTACGCGGAAGATTGCATGCGCGTCTTGCGACGGCATTGCAGGCGGTGCCGTCCAATGATCTCGATCTGCTGAAGCAGGCGCAGCGCCATCTCGAAGCCGCGCGCGATATTCTCAAGCACGATGGCAGCGCGGAAGAAATGGCCGAGATCGAGATGAATCTCGGCCTCGTCCTGCAAAATCTCGCAAGCGCCAATGCGGCGCCGATCACCGCGGCGATCTCGGCCTATCAGCGCGCCTTGCGCACCTTCGACGCCAAAGCCTTTCCGAAGGAATATGCGATCCTGCAAAACAATCTGGCGACGGCCTTCCTGTCGATTCCCTTCTCGGACGAACGCGCGAAAATGCGCGAGGCGCTGGCCGTGCAGGCCTTTCAAGAGGGCTTGAAAGTCGTCAACATCATCGAGCATCCGAGCGAATATGCGATGCTGCAGAATAATCTGGGCAATGCATTGCAATATGTGTCGTCGAGCCATTCTGTCGAAAATTGCTTGCGCGCGCTTGATGCTTATGAAGAAGCGTTAAAGGTTCGCACCCGCGCCACGACGCCGGGTGAATATGCGAATACGATTGCCAATTACGCCAATTGCCTGCGCAATCTTCCAGATGATGTTGCAGAGCCGGAACGCGGCAATCGCGGCAATCTTGCAAAGGCGCTCCTTCAATATCGCGAGGCGGCCAGCATCTTCACCGACTTTGGTGAGACGCAAAAGGTC
>JAATEW010000259.1 GCA_015655535.1 Hyphomicrobiales bacterium
ATCCAAGGTGAACGTCGATCCGCACGAACATGGTGGCTCTGCCAAGGGGTCTAAATGCGCGCTGGTCTATGGCCAGATGAACGAGTCGCCCGGCGCCCGCGCCCGCGTCGCTCTGTCGGGCCTGACGATCGCCGAGGATTTCCGCGACAAGGGCCAGGATGTGCTCTTCTTCGTCGACAATATCTTCCGCTTCACGCAAGCAGGTTCGGAAGTCTCGGCGCTTCTAGGCCGCATTCCTTCGGCGGTCGGTTATCAGCCGACGCTCGCAACCGACATGGGCGCGCTGCAAGAGCGCATCACCACGACGACGAAAGGCTCGATCACCTCGGTGCAGGCGATCTATGTGCCCGCCGACGACTTGACCGATCCGGCGCCGGCCACCTCCTTCACCCACTTGGACGCGACGACCGTGCTGTCGCGCTCGATCGCGGAAAAGGGCATTTATCCGGCGGTCGATCCGCTCGATTCAACTTCGCGCATGCTGTCGCCGCTGCTTGTCGGCGAAGAGCATTACACGGTTGCCCGTCAGGTGCAGCAGACTTTGCAGCGCTATAAGTCCTTGCAGGACATTATCGCGATTCTGGGTATGGATGAATTGTCCGAAGAGGATAAGCTCACCGTCGCGCGGGCGCGGAAAATCGAGCGCTTCCTGTCGCAGCCCTTCCATGTCGCGGAAATCTTCACCGGCTCGCCGGGCAAGCTCGTCGCGCTTGCCGACACGATCAAGGGCTTCAAGGGCCTGATCGAAGGCAAGTACGATCACCTCCCGGAAGCGGCTTTCTACATGGTCGGTTCGATCGAAGAAGCGATCGAAAAGGCGCAGAAGCTCGCAGCCGAAGCGAAGTAAAATAAGGAGCGAATCCTTCCCCGGTAGGGGAGGGAGCCGCCCGCCTGGAGAGTAAACGATGCCGGCCTTTCATTTCGAACTCGTCTCGCCTGAAAAACTGATCTTCTCGGGCGATGTCGAAGCCGTTACCGTGCCCGGCCTCGAAGGTGAGTTCACCGTCCTCCAACATCACGCGCCCTTGATGTCGACCTTGAAGCCCGGCGTCGTTTCAGTTGAAGCCGCGCCCGGATCGAAGACGAAGCTTTTCGTGCGCGGCGGCTTCGCCGATGTTGCCCCGCATGGGCTCACGATCCTTGCCGAATATGCCGTGCCGCTCGAAGAGCTCAATGCCGCGGAATTCAGCGCCGATATCAAGGCGGCGGAAGATGAAGTCGCCGCTGCCCAAACAGATGAGACGCGCCGCCTCGCGGCCGAGAAGCGCGATCATCTGCTCGAATTGAAGGCTTCGCTCGGCATTTAATCGTCCGGAAGATCATAGATCGCGAACATTATGCGCGGGGGCTTGAACACACGGCCGTCCGGTTGAGAGAAATTGGGCCGCTTTTCTCCCGGTTTCGCAATTTCAATACTGCCATTCATCTCTTGGCGGCTAGCATTGACGAAAGCGCATCCGCCTCGCCGAAAATCGCCGCCGTTGGATGAATGGCGAAATCCGATCTTGCAGCACTTTAGTCCATCCACTTGGATCAGAAGCGCGGCAATGTCCGTGTATGCGCACGCCACGCAAGGTCGAAGAAAAGACCTTTCGGCAAAGTTGATAAAAGCGGGTTGGTCGGCAGTCCGGCGGCGTCGAGCAGATGCGCAACCCAGTGATTGCAGACATTGAACAGGTTGAAGGTTCCCGTCGCGCGGTAGAAAAGGCTCGGTCCGTAAAGACCGGCGCCCATCTCTTCGGCATGATCGCCGTCGCGGGCAAAGCTCTGGTCAAGCGCCGCTGTGAGGTGAGAGAAGCCCGCCTCGGACACGAATGTGAAGATGATGTCCGCTGATGGAAAGGCTTCGCGCGGGCTCTCGTAAAGACCAACGACATGCATCACTGACGGGTTGTTCGGGAGAAAAAGCGCGCGTAAGGCCTCGGTGAGTTGAAGGTCTCCAAGCGTTCTCACACTGTGATAAAAGCCCTCGTCGCCCCAGCCGAATTCGAGATGGTCGAAAGCTTGAAAGCGGGTGAGAACCTCTTTCATCACCGGCAGCTTTTGGGCTTCGGCCGCGCGATCGAGGTCTTCGCGTCGCAACACGAGACCGGAATGATAGCCATGTGAGACGACATAGACCGGGATGCCCCTATCTCCGGGCTTGACTGGAAATAAGGCTGAATTGCCCGCGCGCATGTCGAGGACGGCAGCAAGAGTGAATGCGGCGATGAGGAGCGCGGCCCCAATGGCGATCCGGACTGCCAATCGCCGCATGAAGAGAGATCCGCGCAATTATGTCCGCTCAGGGACCTATCGGCCCCGCCGCAATCAACGTTTCGATATGATCGAACAGATCGCGGCAGGTATCGATTGAAGACTATGGCAGCTCAAAGCGGGCTGCAATAAGCTCGTCAATTCACGGCGCTTCCAGCCGTGACCAGTTTGGCTTTCGGCGTGTAGAGCGCCGGAAATAGCCGGCTCAAATTATCGACCTTCGGCAGATCGTTGAAGGCGATATAGGGATTCTCGGGATGCCGCGTGGCATAATCCTGATGATAATCCTCGGCCGGATAGAAGGCTGTGAGCGGACTGATCTTCGTCACGATCGGCTGTGGGAAGACCTTGGCCTTGTCGAGCTGCGCGACGTAGGCTTCGGCGATCTCTTTTTGCGCGTCATTCGCCGCGAAGATCGCGGAGCGATATTGGGTCCCGGTATCGGGTCCCTGGCGATCGCGTTCGGTCGGATTATGCGCCACCGAAAAATAGATTTGCAGGATCGTGCCGTAACTCACGAGGCGCGGATCGAACGTGATCTCGACCGATTCCGCATGACCCGTGCGTCCGCTGCTGACCTTGTCGTAAGTAGCCGTTTCCTTCGCACCTCCCGAATAGCCGGAGACGACGCGGTGGACACCTTTCACATGCTGGAACACGGCCTGGACACCCCAGAAACATCCGCCGGAGAGGACTGCGGTTTCCGACGCGGCGCCTACTGGTGCGGGCTCGTCGGTAGCTGGCGCCGGGATGACGACCGCGGTTTCAGCGGCGCCATGCGCCATCAATCCGAGCGTCACGCCGAGCGCAAGCAGGGTTCCGCTCACCCAGCCCGCGAGACGATGGATCGATAGGATCTGACGAAGGCTCATGGATATCTCCTTTGCGACAGCAGTTGAAATGGTTCACCCGAATGTAAATGCGAAGGCCTGCACGCCTGGATCAAGAAATTCGATTTTGAAAACGTGGTCGATGATGGCTCCGCTCTGCCTGACCAATTGGTAGAGACGCTGCCCCGTCACCGCGCCATTTCCCTCTGCATCGACATCGACGCCTTGCGACCCGCCGGGCGTATGACCATCGATCGACACGCGAAACCGTATGGGCTTACCGTCGGCACCGGGGCCGAGCACCAGATGCAGATCGCGGGCATGGAAATCATAGGCGATCGATCCCGGCGCCGCGTTGAGAACGGCGCGCTCGCCTTCGATCGTCCAATCGCCTGCGAGCCCCCATTGGTTCGATGCGAGCTTTTCGGGCAAAACATAAATATGCGAGGAGTCTTGCACGTCGCCGCCGGGCGATGCGAAGTTCTCGGCGCGCTCATAGCCGACATAGGTTTCAGGCGATTTCACATCGGCCATATCGGCGGCGGCTTCGGCGCCGCTCGCATGGACGGCCACCACGCCGCCGGGCACGGCAGCGCTGCCTGCCTCAGTGAGAAGCTGCTGAATGATCTTTTCAGACTCGTCATAGTCGCCTTCGCCAAAATGATGATGGCGGAGGCGGCCCTGCGCATCGATGAAATAATGCGCCGGCCAATATTGGTTATGGAAGGCGCGCCAGATCGCATAATCGTTGTCGATTGCGACCGGATAGGTGATCTTCAGATCCCGCACGGCATGGCGGACGTTGTCGATATTTTTCTCGAAAGCGAATTCCGGGGCATGAACGCCGATGACGACAAGACCCTGATCCTTATATTTCTCCGCCCAGGCTTCGACATAAGGAATCGCGCGCAGGCAATTGATGCAGGAATAGGTCCAGAAATCGATCAGGACGACCTTGCCGCGCAAGCCCTCCACCGTCAGCGGCGGCGAATTCAGCCAGGAGACGGCGCCTGCGAGAGACGGGAATGGCCCTTCGACCGGCAAGCTTGAGGCGGCCGTCATTTCGGGCTTGGCCGCCATCATCATGCCGGGGCCGCCTGTCATGACGTTGCTGCCACTCATGGCATTGCCGCCGTTCATCACGACGGATGAGGATGGCTCATCCGATGTTTTCGGCTGCGCTCTATCGACCAAGGCCTGTTCGAGCGAGGCCGTCTGGGTCTGCGAAATCCGCGTCAGCAGGCGGGTGTCGAGCCCCAGAGCAATGGCCGCGACGCCGATGAGAACGGCGGCGCCGAGACCGCGCCTGATCCACTCACCGGCGCCAAGCGATCCCTTCATCGCGGCGAAGACCCGCCCGCCGATCAGAAGCGCGAGGGCGAGAGAGGTCGCGGCTCCCGCCGCATAAGCGAGAAGCAAGAGCGAGGTCTCGACGCTCGCGCCCTGGAGCGCTGCGCCGGTCAGAATGAGGCCGAGAATGGGTCCGGCGCAAGGCGCCCAAAGCAGGCCCGTCGCGATGCCGAGCAAAAACGAAGGACCGATGGAGGATCCGGTCCGCGCCTGGTCATCGGCGGACTGCGAAAGCCTTGCGCCAGCCGCGACCAGAGGGCGCGTCAGCCGGTCCGCCAATTCGGGAAAGAGCAGCGTGACGCCGAACAAAGCCAGAAGCGCGAGCGCCGCGAAACGCCCATATTGATTGGCTTGCACCGCCCATCCGCCGCCGATGGCGGCGAGCGTGGCAACGCCTGCGAAAATGACGGCCATTCCGATGAGAAGCGGCAGACCGTTCTTCACGAAAGGCTGATCGGCCCGCGCGAAAATGAAGGGCAGCACCGGCAGGATGCAGGGGCTGAGGATGGTCAGCACCCCGCCGAAATAAGAGATGATAAACAGGATCATTGCCGCGCCCCTGGTTCGTCAGGCATCAGGCCGCGTTGGGGACGAATTTCATCGCGACGCCATTCATGCAGTAGCGAAGGCCGGTCGGCTTGGGTCCGTCGTCGAAGACATGGCCGAGATGACCGCCGCAGCGCCGGCAGGAGACTGCGGTCCGGACCATGCCGTAGGACTTGTCCTGCGCCTCGCTCACCGCATTGTCGAGTGGTGCCCAGAAGCTCGGCTAGCCGGTGCCGCTGGCATATTTCGTCTTGGATGAGAAGAGCGGCAGGTCGCAGCCGGCGCAGGCGAAGTCCCCGGTGCGTTTTTCATGCAGAAGCGGGCTTGTGAAGGGCCGTTCGGTGCCTTCGTGCCGGAGAACCTGATATTGATTGGCGGAGAGCAGCGACTGCCATTCCGCATCGCTATGCATGACCTCATAGGTCTTGGCTGCCTCGGCGGCATGGGCGAGACTCAACCGGCCGATCGTCATCGTGGCGAATCCGCCAATAAGGCTCGTTTGAAGAAGATGTCTGCGATTGAGCATATGTCGTCTCCTTAGGGTCGATCCGGCTCGACGTCTCCCGCATGGAGACATACGCAGGCCTGAGCCGTTTCGTTACCGTCATTACCAAGATTACATAAAGTTGATCCGTCTGGAAAAAACCCAAGGCCCAGTTAAGCGCGCAACGCGGCGGCGAAGGCCCGCGCATCGCATTCGCCCACATTTACCCTGTTTGCGCTTTGCCTTTGTGTAAGCCCAGGCGAGCGCCTAGTTTTACAGCCGCAACCCCGCCAGATGCGACGCAATGAGGTCTCCATGTTGAGGCAGTCGGTGGCCTTTCACACGCTCACCTTGTCCTATTACATCAGGGAATTCGGTATTGTCCGCGGTTTTGCGCGTTTCATGGCGGACCGGATGCAGCATTATCTGCCGGCCAAGGGCAGCATCCGCACGGTGCGCTCGCCGCGCGACGGCGACATCTATATCCGGGCCCGCACCACTGATCTTGCCGTCTTCATCCAGACCTTTTTTCACGCGGATGCCGATCTCACGCAACTGCCGCAATATCCGGCATTGAAGGCGCGCTACGACGATATGCGCGCCCATGGCAAGTTGCCGGTCATCATCGATGGCGGCGGCAATATCGGAACGGTCTCGGTCATGCTGGCGCAGATTTTCCCGGAGGCGCATGTCGTCACGATCGAGCCGGATGCCGGGAATTTCGATCTCGCCTGCCGCAATACGGCGCGCCTGCCCAATGTCGAGGTCCGCCGCTCGGCGCTTTGGTCCTCGTCGGCGATCATGCGTTTTGCAACCACGCCGGAGACCAATGCCGATGCGATCTCGCTCACGCCGGCCACCGACGCGAAAGAGGCGGACCAGGCGAATGTCGTGGCCGCCACGACCATAGACGACATCATGTCCGAATTCGCGACGGGTGAGCTCCTGCTCTTGAAGATCGATATAGAAGGCGCGGAAACCGAGGCGATCGCGCCGGACGCCAAATGGGTGAAGAACACGCCGGTCTGCATCATCGAGCCGCACGACTGGATGATCGCCGGACACGCTTCGTTGAGAAAGCTGCTCTCGGTGCCCTGCTTCCGCGACGGCGATATCCTGATCCGCGGCGAAAATCTCGTCTTTTTCCCGGCGACCTGATGCTCGAAAAACCCTCATCTTGAGGAGCTTGCATCGCTGGCGATCTATCGCGACAGCGAGATCGCAAAGCAAGCGTCTCGAAGGATCGAGGGTTTTTTGAGGATTGGGGCTAGACCTGTCGCCGGATGAGGTGGCAGCCGGCATGGACGCCAATCTTCCTGGACAGGTTGCAACAGGCCGCAGTTTGTACCAAGTGAGGGCTATAACACGCGAAGCTTTGCCGTAATCGGTTAAGCGGTCTCGACGCCTGGACAAAAATGGCCCCCCCGCTTCTTTCCCTTCAAGGCATTACGCTCACGCTTGGCGGAAAGCCCTTGCTCGAAGGCGCCGATCTCTCGGTTAGCCCGGGCGAGCGGCTGTGTCTTGTCGGGCGCAATGGCTCCGGTAAATCGACACTTTTGAAGATCGCGGCGGGTCAAATCGAAGCCGATGGCGGCGTGCGTTTTTTGCAGCCCGACGCGCATTTGCGCTATCTGCCGCAGGAGCCGGATTTTTCGGGCTTTCCGACCGCGCTCGGCTATGTCGAGGCGGGTCTCGGACCCAACGACGATCATTATCGCGCACTGCGCCTTTTGAACGATCTTGGCCTTTCGGGCGAGGAAGATCCAAAGCGCCTTTCGGGCGGCGAAGGACGGCGCATCGCGCTCGCGCGGGTTCTTGCGCCGGAACCAGACATTCTTCTGCTCGACGAGCCGACAAACCATCTTGATCTGCCGGCGATCGAATGGCTCGAAGGCGAGCTGAGAGGCTTGCGCTCGGCGCTTGTCATTATCAGCCATGACCGGCGTTTCCTACAAAATCTGTCGCGCAAAACCGTGTGGCTCGATCGCGGCCAGACACGTCAGCTCGATCGCGGCTTCGCTGAATTCGAGGCCTGGCGCGATCTCCTTCTCGAAGAAGAAGAGCAGCAGCAGCATAAGCTCGAACGCCGTATCGCCATGGAAGAAGATTGGCTGCGCTATGGCGTGACCGCGCGGCGCAAGCGCAACCAAAAGCGGCTCGCGCGGCTGCACACATTGCGCAAGGAACATCGCGAGCATCAAGGTCCGGCGGGCGATGTGAAGCTTGTCGCAGCCGAAGGCAAACAATCGGGTACGCTCGTCATCGAGGCCAAGGGCCTGAGCAAGAGTTTCGGCGAGCGCGCCATCGTCAAGGATTTCTCGACGCGTGTGCTGCGCGGCGACCGCCTCGCCGTCGTCGGTGCCAATGGCACCGGCAAGACGACGTTGATCTCATTGTTGACGGGGAGCCTTGCGCCGGATTCCGGTTCGCTCCGCCTCGGCGCCAATCTCGAAATGGCGACGCTCGATCAAAAGCGCACGTCTCTATCGCCGCAGACCACGTTGAAAGATGCGCTCACCGGCGGCGGCAGCGATTATGTCGAGGTCAATGGCGAGCGTAAGCATGTCATCGGCTATATGAAGGATTTTCTGTTTGGCCCCGAGCAGGCGCGTACGCCGATCGAGCGCCTGTCGGGCGGCGAACGCGGGCGGTTGATGCTCGCGCGGGCTCTGTCGCGCACGTCCAATCTTCTGGTGCTCGACGAGCCGACCAACGATCTCGATCTCGAAACGCTCGATCTCTTGCAGGAAATGCTGTCGGATTATCCGGGCACGCTGATCCTCGTCAGCCACGATCGCGATTTTCTCGATCGCGTGGCGTCGTCAGTGCTCGTTTCGGAAGGGCAGGGGCGCTGGGTCGAATATGCCGGCGGCTATTCCGATATGGTGCGCCAGCGCGGTGCCGGCGTAGAGGCGACGAGTTCATCCGCGCCTGCGGAAAAGAAAAAACGCGAGGTTGCGCCGCCGGCCACGGCCGAAGCCAAAAAGAAATTGTCGTTCAAGGAAAAACACGCGCTTGAGACTTTGCCGAAGCGCATGGAAGAATTGCGCCAATTGCAGGCACGGTTGCAAACAGTTCTCGCAGATCATGAGCTTTATAATCGCGATCCGGCGAAGTTTGCGGCAGCTTCCGCCGCATTTGCCAAAGCCGAAGCCGATCTTGTGCAAGCTGAAGAGGAATGGCTTGCGCTCGAAATCTTGCGGGAAGAGATCGAAGGCTGAAAATTTGCGCAATAGATGGCTAAGGTTCATGCGCTCGTATTGGCTTCCGCGTTGCTCTTGTTTGGCATGAGTGCGATTATGCGATCCCGAATGTATGCGATGGAGAAGCATCATGGGATCGGCCGAAGCCTTTCGAACGGCCCTCGCCATCGACGAGGATGCACTGCGGGCAACCGAAAAAGTCGCCGACGATCTGATGGCGCAAGGCAGCGGCGGCTCGCTCGGTTTCGTCTATGTGACCGACCGGCTGAAAGGTGATCTCGGCAGCGTCGTCGAAAAGCTGCGCACGAAGACCGGCGTCGAACATTGGGTCGGCACGGTCGGCTTCGGCGTGATCGCCGGACGCAGAGCGACTTATAACGAGCCGGCCGTCGCGGCGATGATCTCCACATGGCCGGAAACCACCTATCAGCTTTATAGCGGCGTGCCGTCGAAGCCCTTCGCGGCGGATCAATTCGGCATGGCGACAGCCATCGTGCATGTCGATCCGCGCAACCGCCAATTCGACGAACTCTTGAAATCCTTAGGGTCCGCCTCGCAGGCCTATCTGCTCGGCGGCCTCACCGCCTCGCGCACGAAACTCTACGATCAGGTCGCGGACCAGGTTACGAGCGGCGGCATTTCCGGGCTTCTCCTGAGCCCCGCAATTCCGGTTTCGATCGGTATTTCGCAAGGCTGCAGCGCGATCGGACCGATCCGCACGATCACCGACACCTACGAGGGCCTCGTCGCGACGATCGACGGCGAGCCCGCCTTGCAGGCGCTCCTCAACGATCTCTCCGCCGCGCAGGATGCCGATCTGCGCGTGCTCTTGCAAGCTCTGCATGTCGGACTTCCGGTGCCGCAATGCGACACCGGCGATTATGTCGTGCGCAATATCGCGGGCGTCGATACGGAACGTGGCTATGTCGCCGTCGCCGATAATATCGAGGTCGGACAGAAGCTCTTCTTCTGCCGCCGCAATCGCGATGCGGCGACGAAAGATCTGACTGCCATGGTGCAGAAGCTTCATGCACGGACGAGTGCGCCGCGTGGCGCGCTTTACGTGTCCTGCTGCGCGCGCGGACCGAATATGTTCGAGTCGGCCGCCGAGGAAGTCGAACTCGTGCAGTCGATCCTGGGCGATATTCCGATGATCGGCTTTTATGCCAATGGCGAGATCGCGGGCGACCGCATCTATGGCTATACCGGCGTGCTCGCGCTGTTTTGATCTCGCTGCCGGTTTTTGCATGATCTTGGTCCGAAAAGTCTGCAACTTTTCGGGATCATGCTTCAG
>JAATEW010000040.1 GCA_015655535.1 Hyphomicrobiales bacterium
CAAGATCGCTTCGAAAGCGCGCTGATTATAGGCCTCGGACATGAAACCGCGCGCGTCTTCGAACTTGCGCGGATGCAAAAGGACGGGTCCCGGAATCGAGAAGCTCTTTGTTTCCATTCGAAGGACCCACGCCATTGCCAGCGGCGCAAATACCTGTGCTGATTGGCGATTTCAAGTCAATTTGTGTAGGGTACTTAAACACCTTAATGAAATGCGGGATCCTCGATCAATTCAGGGCCGGCCGATCGGCGATGCTCGGAGCCATTCCAGTCAAGATCATGACGTGGTGATCACGGCGTGTGATAAATAAACGAAGAGAGCGGCTCCAAGGAGGACAAGCAACAGGGCAAGCGCCACATCGAACCGTGACCCGGAATAAGAATGCGTTTCTTCGCTGTCGATGAATTTCGCGTTGATCATGAAGCGCACGGCTGTGATGGCGACCATTGCTATGCCAACGATGATGAGTATCAATCCGGCGATATTGCCGAATTTCTGGCCGGGCAAAGACAATGCGCGGCCGGCGAGGGACGGCGCCGCAACCTCCAGGAAGAGATCGAATTTTTCCACGATAAATCCGAAGGCCATGACGGCGATCGCGTTGCGGACCCAGGCGAGGAATGTGCGCTCATTGGCGGAGTGGTCGCTAAAATTCTTGATCATCCCGCTCGTCCATGGCCATGAAAGCTTTTGGTCCAGGGCGATTCACTTTTACGTATGCCAAAGCGCTTGTTGAGCTGAAGAGAGTTGGGCTTTAAGTATCCATCATGCGGTTTCTGATTGACATTATTGACTTACGTTCGCCGCTGCGAAACAAATATTCGCGTATTCTAGAGAGGCTTCTGATTGAAATTGCTGTAGGTGGAGGATTGGCCGTTGAGATTGCAAAAGGCGGCCGTGAGATCATGGCAGGTAAATTGCTGGAGGGAAGAAAAACCGACGACCTCTGGAGCGCAATACCTAAATCCAACTCCCTCCGGCCGGCCATTTGGGCCAGGGCGGCTGAGTTAATGCTTCTCTTCTTTTGCGCAAAATTTGGAAACCGCTTTTTATCACAAAAGCTCAAAAATGGATTGGCTTGGAGCTTCGCCTATTCCATCGAACTTTTTTCGCCTCTTTGGCGAAGACGCATCGCCCGTCTCCTGGAACTGGACCTGAATGCTAAACGGCTCTCTCTCTTTTATTTCTGGTTGGATGAACGCGGTTTAGATTTCGGCAATTGCCTCCTTGCTCGCGACGACAAATATGATCCTTCCCGAGCCGTTTCAGTCGAAAGGGGTGATGTCCTGGTCCTTGCCGGGGTAAGCTGGCGTCATGACATCGCCGTTTTGGAAAAAACAAAAGCGCTCATTGGATTCAGACTAGTCTGCCTCGTCTACGACCTCCTGCCAATCGATTATCCCTCCTTTGTTAGTGTCCGCCAACGTGACCAATATCAAAAATTCCTGTGCGACTTGGGCCGCGCCGCGGATCTGATCGTTACGCCAAACAGGGCTACCGCCTCCCGCCTCGATGTCTTTCTTTCGGACAAAGGCATCGCGCCAGTCGCGATCTCACCTATCTCAATTTCTTGTGCCTCCCTTGCAAAGAACTCAAGAGAAATAACAGAGCGACTACGTGATTTTGGTTTGGCGGAAAAAAAATTCATGTTGTGCGTCTCCGATTTGCGAGAGCGCAACCATGTTCTGTGGCTTCATGCATTATGCGCAAAGCTAAGCAGACTCCGGTCAGACTTTCCGATACTCGCCTTCGCTGGACATGTGGTTAGCACGGACATGCTCGGAATGCTTTCGGATGATCCCTGGTGGGGCAAAGCCAGCATCTTTATCGACAGTCCCCTAGATGCGGAATTGTCATGGCTATACGAGCATGCCGAGCTTTGCCTTCAACCCTTGTTTGAAGGCGGCGCAGGCATGGCGTTGATGGAAGCCGCCAAATATGAACGGCACTGCATCGCAGCCAACGCTCCGTCTCTCATAGAAGCAAGCGGAGGCCAAGCGCAGCATTTGCCTCGTGACGAGAAGCTCTGGATGGATGCCATCTTGCGCGCATTGGATGCGACGGGGGGGGCAGATGTGGCGGAGAAATCGCGCGGGAGCTTGCCGCCTTCGCCCGATATATTGGCGCAGATCGGAGCGCTTCTCGACTCTCATCGCGGCCGTTAGTAAAGAAATGGAACCACCTGTCGTTTTCCGAGCACGGTGCGAAATCGATGCAATCGGGGGGGACGCGCGAAATCCACGCAATCATGCTTGAACTCGATTTGCGGATTGTGGAAGGGATCCGGATTCTCGTAAAACTCCGGATTCATAGACCAAAATGCCGCGATTTCTGCTTCTTCGCGATCAGCTTTTTCCGGCGTCATCGGCAGCCCTCGCGTAGCGCATTCGTGGTGCAAGAGCTCTGCAAAAGGCGTCCAAACGATTGCGAGTCCTTTCTTCGCGATGCGGCGACATAAATCAATATCGTTGCAAGCTACTTTTAGGTTTTTTTCGTCGAGACCGCCGACCTCGAAATAAAGGGTCTTGCGCAGAGCCATGCAGGCACCGGTCACAGCCGAGACGGATCGCAACAGACAGAGTTCGCCCCGAGGTCCAGTCTCGTGTTTGTTAGCGCGCCGCATCTGATGCACCACAAGCTTGTCAGGCCCAAAGACCATACCGGCATGCTGCAGATGTAAGTCTGGATAGAGCAACCTAGCACCTACGACTCCGATATCTGGTCGGGATGCCAGAGAAGTCAACTCTTTGAGCCAATCCGCGCGTGTCACCTCGATATCGTTATTTAGAAGCACCAATATGTCGCCCTTCGCCACCTTCGCCGCGTCATTATTGAGCTTTGAATAATTGAATGGCCTATCGTCGTGCAGCATATGGACCCGCGGATCATCCTTCAAGGAATCCAAGACGTCGAGCGCATCAGGCGCGACCGTGCCATTATCGACGACGATAAGTTCTAGTGATGGGTAATCGGTGCGATTAAGAATGCCGTCGCAACAACGGCCGATGAGATCAGCCTGGTCGCGTGTTGGAACAATGATGGACACGAGAGGAGGGGACTCAGGCAAGGCAAATCTGATGCGGTTCCATTGCGGCGCGAGGGGGACGGCCGAGATTTCAACAGCGCCGTCATCTTGCCTAGCAAGATATGCAGAAACGATTTTGTGCGCGTTGGTGCCGTTCCAATCTGATTTTTGTGTACGGTGGCCGAGAACCGCAGGAATGTGAAGAATTTTATCTTTGGTCGTTGTCCCGCTCAGGTGCAGCGTCGCTGCATGAAGCAAATTGTCTACAGTTGCGCTGGTTAAATCCCGCAGCTGGGCGCGTTTTACAGCTTCGGACCGATAGAGCATCGGCGTACCGGTATAGTTGCAGCCGAGGATGAGAAAAGGATCCCAATCGGTCTTAAAGTGCGGTTGCGAGCGTTTTCCATGCTGCAAGGTATCTTCGTCCGCATAAATCATGTCCGCGTCGGAACTGCCTGCGAGGGCCAGTACGAAAGTAGCGAGCGCGTGCGGCCGTAAAACAGCATCCAGCGGCAAAGGAAGGACGAAATCGGCAGTTTTCGCAGCCTCTATGATGAGACCCGCCGACAACTGAGTGGCAGTACTTCCGATTGGCCGATCCGTATCGAAACCTTGCGGTAAATATATGTGCCAGTTTTGATAAATCTGCCCCTTGAGTCCGCATTTGAAAGCGGACAATTCGTCTTTGGGGAGCCCGCCGACAGCGAGCGGTAAAATGGCTATACGTGGAGCGAGAGCAAGGGCCTTGATCCTTTGTTCGATGAATGCGACTTCATCGTGTTCGATCGTGTCAAATTCAGCGATCCACCGCTTGTAACGAGAATCGTCCATGATATGAAATATGCCGTGAGCAGACATTGTGCGCCCGGATATGTCTTTTATCATTCGATCGAACTCCAAGCTGCGCGGGAAATCTCTTAATCTTTTTGCTGAGCCCGCCCGGCCATTCGAATTTTTCGCTGACCGCCGGCTCTAAAGATCAACCAACCTCTCGTTTTCCTTCCAATCGCTGAAACAATTTTCCTTTGAGGTGTCTCAGCGCTGCGCCGAACTCCCGCTGATTGCAATAATACTCGAGAAGCACTCTCGTGGATATTGATTGTGTTAGGCGATGATTGAGCGCGGCATTGAAAACTGGGGTACCGAAAAATCCGCGTACGTAGTCCATGATTTTATAGAAATGTTCGCGGTAGGTAACGGTCTTGACGTCCTGGAATAGGGTTGTGATCACATCGACAGCAGCGGCCTTCGTCGCTTCGTCGAAACCATTATTCTCCATCCTCCAGATCAGATGAGAAATAAAGCTGAGAGCGGCATCTCCCACATAAGTTTCAAGCTTGCAATGCACGACATTAGCTTTGAAATCCTGCCAAAGTTCACCATAGCGGAGCACTTTCTCGCTCGACCAGGGCGAGCTTGAGATGCTATTGCCGCGAAGCCGGTAAGCGACGACAATATCTTTCAAATAAAGGACGCCGCCCGAGAGGAAATAGAGAAAAGGCACAAGGCTGAGGTCTTCGTGTTCGCCCGGTGGAAATTCCAAGCCCTGATTCCGATAAAAACCGCGATCAATCAGGACGCCCCATGCTCTTCGCGGCAGGTAATAGGAATTTGGCAGGCCGACGCTGGCGAGGAACGCATCGACGCTACGCACGACCCCGCCAGCCTCGTTCAGCGCGCCCTTGTCGTCTGCGTGATCGGCCGGTTGATGGCTGCCGTCGGGCGTCAACTTTTCGCAGCTTCCAACGATGACACGGCAGCCGCTGTCCTGGGCCGCGGATACAAGCCTCGTGATGGCGTTTGAGGAGCTCAGAAAATCGTCCGAGTCGAGGAAAAAAATATAAGTTCCGATTGCGTTGATGACGCCGGTATTTCTCGCAGGGCCCAGCCCCCGATTTTTCTCGTGAGAGATGATTTGAACCCGGTGATCCTGAGCTGCGAAGCGTTCGGCGATCATCCGCGATTGATCGGGGGACGCATCGTCAATCAATAAAATCTCAAGGTCTTTGTAGTCTTGAACTATGACGCTCTGAATGCATTCGGCCAAATACATTTGAACATTGTAAAAGGGAACGATGACGGAGACCTTAGCGTCGAACCGCCGTAAGCCGGTTTCATCTTCCACTGATCGTTCAGTGGGCGAAGCGGTGACGCTCATGCCATTGGCCGCATCGAAACCATTGGATCTGCCCTCAATTTCTTTGGACGTAATGGCGGACTCTTTATCGCGATCAGAAGGCGTCTAAAAAGATCGTGCCGTCGATGGCAGAGGCATGCGTTCGGCGATCTTGTCCCATGTGAATTGGGTGGCCACATGGGCAAACCCTTTGCGCGCTATCTGCTCAAGATAAGCCGGCTCCGCATGCGACAAGGCGTCGAGTGTCGACGCCATGTTTTCGATTTCGGAGACGATGCAGTTCTCGCCATGCTTGAAAGAAACGCCACGATTGCCAAACGAGGTTGTAACGACGACGAGGCCGTTCGCCGCATAATCTAAAACCTTGAGATTTGTGCCGCCGCCCTCGTCGATTGGATTGAGGCCGACATCGGCGGCCGCCATCGCCGTCAACAATTCCGGCCGCGTCAATTGTCCCATCAAGAAAACATTGGACGGCAGCGCCGCAGAAAGAAGCGCTTCAGACGCGCACATGCTGCCAATCAGCAGAAACGTCCAATCGGATGCTTGGCGCGCGATGTCGAGTGTTGCCAGCGCGCCTTTTACATTCGGCCAATGATCGCCGCCGACCAATATGGAGGTTTTACCATTCAACCCGAGGCGGCTCGCTTTCTTGAGCCTTGCGGCGCGATCAAGCACCGGCTTTTGAGGCAGATTGGCACCATTTGGCACGAGGATGATTTTCTCTGCGTCGACTGCGTATCGCGCGATTATTTCCGTGCAATCCTTGTCGGCCACGACAAGTATCAGATCTGCTGCCTTGCAACAGGCGGCTTCGATTTCGATGACCTTCTTCAAGGCGGCGCTCCCTTCGTCATTTGAAGGGAGAAGCGCGGCCTTCATCTGCGCCTCGACATTATATGCATTATAGATCAAGGGGCCACGCCAAAGTTTGCGGATTGCATTGAAGCAATAAGGGTGTTCGCAAATGACTAGGTCCGCGCCGTATAAAGTTTTTGAAAGGACGCGATTGAATCTCGGTGAAAGGTCGC
>JAATEW010000280.1 GCA_015655535.1 Hyphomicrobiales bacterium
CCCATATCGCGGGCGGCAATGTGAACACGGCGGGCATGCTGCTGCCGGAGGCCCATAGCAAGCATCGTCCGCGCCCGGCGGGCACGCCTCTGTCGACGGCCGGATGGTCGACCTTCGAGACCGGCGTGATCTACGCGCAAATGGGTTTCACCACGGTCATCGAGCCGGCGATCGTGCCGCAAAATGCGCTGCATGCGCATTTGGAATTGGCCGATATTCCGATTATCGACAAGGGCACTTTATCGGTGCTCGGCAATGATGATTTTCTTCTGTCGTTGCTGCGCTCCGGCGAAGGGCCGAACGCCATCGCCGATTATGTCGGTTCGACGCTCAATGCCGCCAATGCGATCGGCATCAAATGTATCAATGCGGGCGCCGCGACGGCATTCAAATATAATGTCCGCGCCTTCAGTCTCGATGATGTCGTGCCTGCCTATGGCATGACCTCGCGCCAGATCGTCGAAGCCTTGCAGCAGGCGGTCACCACGCTGAAGATCCCGCATCCGTTGCATCTTCATTCGAACAATCTCGGCATTCCGGGCAATGTCGATACGGCGCTGGCGACGATCGCCGCCGCGCGCGGCCTGCCGCTCCATCTCGCGCATCTGCAATTCTATTCCTATGGGACGGAAGGCTCGAAGGGCTTTTCCTCCGCCGCGGCGCGCCTCGCCGAAGCGGTCAACGCCAATAAGAACGTCACGGTGGACATCGGTCAGGTGATGTTCCGCCAGACGGTGACGATCTCGAGCGACGTGATGCGCCAGTATAATGCGACGCCCACGGCGCGGCCGAAGAAATCCGTCATCTTCGACGGCGATTCGAATGGCGGCGGCATCGTCCCCTTCGATTACAGGTCGAACGACTTCTATAATGTCGTGCAATGGGCAAGCGGCCTCGAACTGTTCCTGCTGACCAATGATCCGATGCGCGTCTTCTTCACCACGGATCACCCGAATGGCGCACCCTTTACCACCTATCCGGATATTTTCGCGCTTCTGATGGATCGCAACTATCGCGAAAAATGGATCGCGGATCTTCCGGCGGCGGCGATCGACATGACGACGCTGCGCTCGATCTCACGCGAATATACGCTGCAGGAGGTCGCGACCATGACCCGCGCGGCGCCGGCCAAACTGCTTGGCCTTCGCGACCGGGGCCATCTTGGCGCGGGCGCGCTGGCCGATGTCGCCGTCTATCACGACGATCAGGACCGCGCGGAAATGTTCCGCGCCGCGCATCTCGTCTTCAAGGACGGCGATCTCGTCGTACGCGACGGCCATGTCATTCATTATCGCTGGGGCCGCGCGCTCAAGGTCAATCCCGGCTATGACACCGCAATGGACCGCAGGCTGTCTGGTTATTTCGACGATCTCTATGGCATTTCCCGCGACGTCTTCAAAGTGCGGCCGAATGCTGTCACCGAGCGCGAGCATGCCTTCGAGGAGGTCGCATGCGCCCAATAGTCAAGAATGGCGTGCGGATCGACGAGACGTTCGCCGAAGCCTTTCCGATGCGCGGCACCGCGATCCTGATCACCGCGCCGAACAAGAAGTGGGCGCGCCAAGCCGCGACGACGATGACGGGCTTTGCGACCTCGGTCATCGGCTGCGGCGCGGAAGCCGGTGTCGATTGCGAAGTCGATGCGCGCAATACGCCGGACGGCCGTCCGGGCGTGCGCGTGCTGATCTTCGCCATGTCGAGCGACGGGCTGCAAAGCCAACTCGTCAACCGCGTCGGCCAATGCGTTTTGACCTCGCCGGGCTCCGCCTGTTTCGGCGATCTCGATGCGCCGGACAGGCTCCAACTCGGCAGTCAGATTCGCTATTTCGGCGACGGCTGGCAGGTCTCCAAAAAGCTGCCCGACAAGCATTATTGGCGCGTGCCGGTGATGGATGGCGAATTTCTCTGCGAGTCCACCACGGGCCTGACCAAAGGCGCCGTCGGCGGCGGCAATCTCCTCATCATGGGTCCCGATTGGGAGGCGACAATGCGCGCCGCCGAGGCCGCCATGACGGCCATCCATGGCATACGCGACGCGATCGCGCCTTTCCCCGGCGGCATCGTGCGGTCCGGCTCGAAGGTCGGCTCCAGGTATAAAGCCCTATCGGCTTCGACGAACGATGCCTACTGCCCGACCTTGCGCGGCGCCGCGAAGACAGCGCTCGACGAAGACGTCGGCTGCGTGCTCGAAATCGTCATCGACGGTCTGACGGAACAGGCCGTCGCCGATGCCATGAAGGCGGGACTCAAGGCCATCATCCGGCTGGGCGCGCGGCGCGGCGCCAAACGCGTCGGTGCCGGCAATTACGGCGGCAAGCTCGGACCGTTCCACTTCCATCTGAAAGATTACGTCGCATGAAGCCGCTGCAACTCAGCCTCAAGTCGAGCCCGGCGCAGCGGCTCGATCTTTCTCCACTCGTGCCGCATGTGATCGCGGGCAAAAACCTCGCCGACATTGCCGCGCTCGAAATCGGCACGACGCGCGACAAGGTGACGGTCGGCGACGTCTTCAAGCTGAAGGGCGCGGCTTCCGACGAGATTATCATCGACGGTGGCTCGGACCGTTTCGACTGCGTCGGGCAAGGCATGAAAAACGGCGTGCTTCGCATCGATGGCGACGTCGGCATCAATGCCGGGCGTCTGCTTGAAGGCGGCACGCTCGTGATCGCCGGGAGCGCTGGTCATTATGCCGGCTCGCGCATGAAGGGCGGCCGGCTCGAAATCCTCGGCCATGCCGGCGATTTTGTCGGAGGCCCGCGCGAAGGCGAAATTCACGGCATGGAGGGCGGTCTGCTCATCGTGCGCGGTTCGGCCGGTCATCGCGCGGCGGATCGCGTGCGGCGCGGCACCATTATCGTCGAAGGCGATGCGGGCGATTGGCCGGCAAGCCGCCTGGTCGCCGGCACTTTGGTCGTGGCAGGGCAATCTGGCATCAATCCCGGCTATCTGATGCGGCGCGGCACGCTCGTGCTCGGACATGCCTCGCCGCTGCCGCCGACCTTCATCGATTGCGGGCCTTTGAACTCTGCTTTCGTCAGCGTTTTCAGCCGCGCGCTGAAAACCGACAGCCGTCTTGGCTCGCGGCTCTTCGCGACGCCTCTGCGCCGCGTGATGGGCGACATGGCCGTGCTCGGCAAGGGCGAGATTTTGGTGCCGGTGTAAGCACAAACGGTGGTGGGTGTCCTTCTCCCCTTGCGGGAGAAGGTGTCACGCGGAGCGTGACGGATGAGGGGTCAAGACCCCTCAATGCAAAATTGTAACCCCTCACCCGGCTTGCTTCGCAAGCCACCCTCTCCCACAAGGGGAGAGGGTTCGCGCCCAACAGACTAGGACGGATCGACATTCATCGCAGCCAGATCATGGCAGCGGCAAGGTGAGCGAAGCCTGAGAAGTGAACGGTGCGTCTGTCGTAGCGGGTGGCGAAACGGCGGAAGTGCTTGAGACGGTTGAAGCAGCGCTCGATCCG
>JAATEW010000345.1 GCA_015655535.1 Hyphomicrobiales bacterium
AACATATGGGGGCCGAAACGGCTCGAAAAGCTCAAGGCCTCGCCCCTGGTGCAGGACGTCGCCAGCGATCAGCAGACCGGAAGCCCGACACTGATGATCGACATAGACCGCGATGCCGCGGCGCGATTGGGCGTCAATATCGCAGCCATTCAGCAGACCCTGTCCTTCGCCTATGGGCAGGCCTATGTCACCCAGATCTATGCGCCGCTGAATACATATCATGTGGTGATCGAGGTTGAACCGCGCTTTCAACAGGACGTCACGGCGCTCAGCCAGCTCTACGTGCATGGTGCCGGCTCATCCATGGTGCCGGTCAGCCAATTCGCCAAGCTGAAGCCCGTTCCCGGCACGATCGCGGTCAATCATCAAGGCCAATTCCCGGCTGTGACTCTGTCGTTCAATCTCGCGCCCGGCACGGCGCTCAGCCAGGCTGTCGAAGCGATCCAGCAGACCGAATCCTCGATGGACAAGCCAGCCACCCTGCAAACCTCGTTTCAGGGCACCGCGCAGGAATTCCAGCGATCTCTGTCGACGCAGCCGCTTCTGATCGCGGCAGCCCTGTTCGCGGTTTATGTCGTGCTCGGCATTCTTTATGAGAGCTTCATCCATCCGTTCACGATTTTGCTCAGCCTTCCATCGGCCTCGGTCGGCGCGCTCATTTCCTTGAAGATATTTGGCTTCGATCTCAGCATGATGGCGATCATCGGCCTCATCATGCTGATCGGCATCGTGAAGAAAAACGCGATCATGATGATCGACTTCGCCTTGCAGCGCGAAAGGTTCGACGGGCTCAGCCCGGAAGAGTCGATCTATGAAGCCTGCATATTGCGTTTCCGTCCGATTATGATGACGACGATGGCGGCTCTTCTCGGCACTTTGCCGATCGCGCTTGGCATAGGTACAGGTGCCGATCTCCGCCAGCCGCTCGGCATCTCGGTCGTCGGCGGTTTGATCGTGTCGCAAGCCCTGACGCTTTTTACGACGCCGGTCACCTATCTTTATATGGATAAGCTCAATCAGTGGCTCGGCCGCAAGCGCAAAGCCGCAGAACCGGCGCCGCGTGAACCCGCGCTGCCTGCTCATTCGGCGGATAAAGCGGCCTAACGATCTTCGTCAATTTGTCACTATTCTTGCCTTAAAGATAAATGGATTTCGCGCGGAATGCGCCACTTCAAAATCCGGAGAAACACATGACCCTCGATGCGCTCATGTCCGATTTCATTGGCTTGAAGCAGATGTTTCCGGCTCTGTCACGCCGCCGCTTCATGACCGGCTCCGCCGCGGCTGCTGCGGGCTATACGCTTGCTGCGGGTCCCGTCCGCGCCGATGTGATCCACACCGATACGCAGGGCCTCACAGCCGGCGATGCCACGATCAAAATCGGCGATGCGGAGATGCCCGCCTATTTCGCCAAGCCCGCATCGGGCGGCCCGGCGCCGGTCATCCTCGTCGCAATGGAGGTCTTCGGCCTGCATGAACATATCAAGGATGTTGTGCGGCGGATCGGCAAGCTCGGCGCCTTTGCCGTCGCGCCGGACTATTATTTCCGCAAGAGCGACCTCACCAAGGTCACCGACATGCAGCAACTCTTTCCTTTGGTGAACAGCAAGCCGGACACCGAGCTTTTTTCCGATCTCGACGCGACCGTTGCCTGGGCCAAATCGCAAGGCGGCGACACGGACCGCCTCGGCATTATTGGCTTTTGCCGCGGCGGCCGGACGGTGTGGCTCTATGCGACTCATAATGCGGCGCTGAAAGCGGGCGTCGCCTTCTACGGCAGCCTGATGGACCCAGCGTCCGCCGCCATGCCGAAGAATGCCTATCAGCTTGCGACGGAGGTGAAAGCGCCCGTACTCGGACTCTATGGCGCCGAGGATACGGGCATCACGCCCGAGCAGGTCGAGCGCATGAAAGCGGCTTTACAAGCAGCCGGTAAGACCGCCGAATTCAAAATCTATCCTGGCGCACCGCATGGGTTTTATGCGGATTACCGGCCGAGCTATCGCAAAGACGCGGCCGATGATGCCTGGAAAGAGATGCAGGCCTGGTTCAAACCTATGGCGTCCTTGGCTGAGCCTCAGCGTCGCGGGCGGCTGTATAAATCAGTGCCACGCCGGAACCGGCGGCGACGGCCAGCCATAGAACGACGAGCAGGTCCGGTGAAAGAGGGATCATTGGACTTTGCCTTGATTGAGTCTGGCCCGGCCAAGCGAGCTTGAGACTGCGAATCACCACAAAGGCTATTTCGCGTCGCCCCTCATTTGAGGGAGATAAAACGGCTTTCCTTTGGCGTTTACTTTAAGGCTGAAGTCTTAGGTTGAGTTCAATCGCCGCATCGCTGAGTGGAACCGCGCAACGTCATCATCGCGTAACAAAAAGTGCTCTTTTACCGGAGTTGTTTCAGCACGAATTCTGCCGCCCGCGTTACGCGCGGGCGGCTTTTTATTACTTGTCATAACGACGAAACACGAAGGGGGGATGAGACGAGCGGAACTCTGGCCAAGATGTCTTCGCGAACAGGGAAGAACGTTCGATGACCCATTCCACCGAAACCGATCCCGTGATCTGCCTGATCGAGGCTTTCTGGTCGGCAGAAGACGAACGCATGAGAGCCAATCGCAAACAGAAAGAATCTTTCTTCTCGACCCCGCTTCAGGAAGAATATTCCGAAGCCTTGCGCCGGAAGGAAGCCGTCTTTCAAGTGCTCTCGTCGGCCACACCCTTGTCGCGGCGTGGCGCCATCGAGATGCTGAGCGTCGCGCTATCGGAGGTTCATTCCCACCGCCTGCCGACGCACGAGCATCACTCGCCTTCCGTTTGCCACCCCTATGCGATCGAGGTCTTACATAGGGTGCGCGACTTTCTCGAAAGCAGCGGCGGCCATGAGGCTTAGAGCCTATCCCGAAGAGCTGGCTTGGCTTTTCCGATAAGACGCACGTTAAAGCAAGAGCTTAGCACGGATTCGCACTTCGGCTCGAAGCGATGGTGGCAAGCCTGCGCGACAGCGTCCGGCCTTAGGGCCTAGTTTCGCTTTTGCGCGATTTCTTATATCGTCGGCGAGACCCCTCCCCGCTGCGACCAGGCGTCAGGTCAAGGCACGCTTTCCAAAGGAACGACAAAAAATGAGCAAGCTGGAAAGGCCTCGCGAAATCATCGAGTTTTGCTTGAAGCCCCTCAATCTGCCGACGACATCCGAGGAATATAAAGAGGTCTATCGCCGTCTCGAACATGTCATCAAGACGTTCCAGCTCGCGGTGAAGAAAAGCGAGCCCGTCGCCGTCGATTTTTCGGAGATGAAGACGATTACGATCAACGAAGCCGCGCATGGTGACGATTGATCGGCACGGAATAATCGAATCCTGATCCTACGGAAGCGGCCCTGGCCCGTAAAAGCCCGGGCCGCCGTGAATGACTGTGGCGGAGAATCCCATCTTTACATTGTCGTTCACGACGTAATCGAAGCCGACGCCGACAGAGGCCGCTCCTCGCAGATCGGACGAGCCGGTGAAAAGCCCGTTCACAGCGTTGCTTGCCCCCGTGTAGCCGGTGGCGCCTATCGTTTGCGGTTTTGCGAGAATGCCGCCGACCGTCATATAGGGCGTGAACTGGCCCATATCGTAGCCGATCATGACATTCGTCGCGGCGATGTCGAAGCCCCTATAGCGGCTATTGCGAAAAACCGATGGCATGTAGCCTGTGGCGCCCTGGACGCCCACCACGAGATTATTGCTGAACTCGTGATAGTAGCCGAAGTTGGTATCGCCGCCGACGCCGCCCTTCATGCCTCTGCCGGAGCCTGAAATACCGAAAACCTCGCTGCCGACGTAACCGCCGCTCCACGGAGACGGCACAGGCGATGGCTGCTGCGGGTTCAAGGCGAAGACCGGCAGGCTCGTCGGCGCAGGCGCGAGTTCGTCGGCTTGCGCGGCGAGGCCAAGTCCGCCAAGCAAGGCAAAAGCGAGAACCGGTTTCAGCAGCATGTGCAGGTCGCCATCCGAATTGACATCGCCGGAATAGGTTTACCTGACAAAGGATCGCGGCGTCAAAAGGCAGAGCGAAGAACGGCACGGGTCCCTTAAATCACGCGCAATCGTGGACAAACCGGTTGCCGAAGGTTGGATGCAAATCCCCAAGCCAATCACATGTGATTGACAACAGATAGAAGGCCGCCTTCGCAAGGCGGCCTTCTATGGACGTCATCGCCGCCGTCTCAGAAGATGGTGTCGGGATCATAGCCGCAACCGCCATATGGATAATAGGCATATCCATAAGAGTAGTCGCAGCCATAATAGCCGTAACCAAAGCGACGGAAGCGGTCATGACCAAAGCGACCGACGACATGGCCGCCAGCGAAGGTACCGCCTACATGACTCGGGCCGAAGCCGCCCAAATGGCCGGCGCCCATGTTGCCGAATTGGCCTCCGCTGAAGCCGCCGAAACCGCCGCCAAAATGGCCGCCTCCCATTCCACCGCCAAAGCCTCCACCATGACCGGCGCCACCTCGGGCGAAAGCGCTCGTCGTCGCCGGCACGCAGCCAAGCGCGACCGTTGTGACAAAAGCGATAAGCGTTTTATGGAGCATCGAACTCTCCTTTCAGAACATGAATCCGTTCGTGGCGTTAACCCTCGTTTCTTGCTGAGTGTTCCGCGTCGGCGAACACGATTGCGTGTGTGCGAGACGTTCAATTTACGAGGTGTTCGATGGCAGCACGCAGGGTTGTGCCACGCGCGAACCCTGACAATCGATGTTCCCACCAGACCCATTCCGGATGGCTATGATGCCATGCTTCCATCCGGTCGTGGTTTTGCTGAATCAGCACACCGAATTTGATGCAGACTTTGCGATCGCCGTGGTCGCATTTGATGGCTGCCGATCATCTCCGCCTCGCGGCGCCGTCATTTGGCTGATACCTCTTCCGCTTAAATGCGGCGCGGGCACGCAGCATGTTGGCATCCCACTTGCTCCATAATTGGATTGTTATTTTTCGGAGATTGCCATGCCAACCAATTTACCGGCGCAACCTTGGCCGTGTGCGGCTCATGCGACGCAGCTCAGGCGCGAAAGCGATACTGAGGCGGAACTCTTCGTCGTGCTTTGCTTCGCGCTCTCGCCCTTGGCGGTTTTCCTCGCCCTGCTTTTTCTCGCCACACCGGATCAGGTCGCGGCCGCCTATATTTGCAGCGAAGAGCAATGCATGGCGCCGTAAGCGGCAATCGGCAATATTTGGGATCAAGCCTCATCAAAGCACATGGCAGCTGTGGCCTATCGGCAAGGCCGTTTCAAAATGGCGGGCTATGAACCGCCCTGCTCTATTGCTAGCATTGCCTCAATCGCCCGTGATGGAAAAGCCGCGGCGGCTTTGATAGGAGCCGCCTGGCTCCATCGTGGATGATTGCGTGCTCGCAATGCAGGTCTTGATGGCCCGACCCATAATTTACGACATCACCCGGCTCGCAGCGAGATTGGTGACAAAGACGCCGAATGGAATCGATCGCATTGATTCGGCCTTTGCGCGGCATTTCATCGATCCGGCGCGAACAGACAGCTCGGGCCTGATGCTCACCGTGTTGGGGCCGCGACTCATTCGTCCGGACGTAGCGAAGGTGATCGTCGATGCCGTTTCGGATCATTGGGGTGAGAATGATCGCCCGGATCAAGACGAGGCCTATCGGCAGATCGTCGATTGGATCAATGACGCCGCGCCCAAATCCCTTACGGCGCGGCGCATAGTGGCGGACCGGCGGCGACGGAATGGATCAATCCTTCGGCTGATTCTCCAGCATGGCATTCCGCTTGGCCGTTCTCCCCGAGCAAATGCCGGTGCGAATGCGATTTATCTCAACAGCAGTCAATTGCCTCTTTGGAACAGCTCCTATTTCGGCTGGATGAAGAGCCGGAGAGACGTGAGACCCGTCTTCTTTATCCACGACCTTTTACCGATCGAAGCGCCTGAGTTTTTCCCGCGCAGCGAATATGCGCGGCATTTGGCCCGGCTCAAAAACCTTGCCGCATTCGGAGCCGGAGCAATCGTCACGACGAAAACCGTCAGAGACGATCTCGCGACTCATCTCAAATCGCTCGGGCGGCCGGACTTTCCAATCCTCGTCGCACCCGTACCGGCCGATCCCATATTCGCGCGCCGGGACGGCGTAGATCCAGCGCTTCTCGACCGCCCCTATTTCATCATCTGCGGAACGATCGAACCCCGCAAAAACCATCTGTTGCTCCTGCAGGTTTGGCGCGAGCTCGTCCGGCGCGACGGCGCCGCCACGCCGAAACTCATCATCATCGGCAATCGGGGATGGGCCAATGAAAACGCGTTCAACCTGCTCGAACGCTGCCAGACGGTCGGCAATCATGTGCTCGAAGTCTCGGGCCTTTCGACGCCAGGCTTCAAGCGGCTGCTCGATGGCGCCCGCGCCCTCCTCATGCCGACATTCGCGGAGGGATTTGGATTGCCGGTTGTCGAGGCTCTCGCCGCTGGTATCCCGGTGATCGCTTCCGATCTTGAGGTCTTCAAAGAGATCGGGGCTGGCCGTGTCACAGCCATCAGCCCGATCGACGGCGAGCGATGGCTTGAGACGATTCGCACATTGGCGCGTTCTCATGCCGAGCCGGGCCGTGCGGTGGCGGCCACACTTACACCGCCGTCCCCTTGTCTGGACTGGTCTGCTTATTTCGCGGCGGTTGAGGCATTTTTGACGAAGCTTTGATCGATCTCGTCTCTGTGGAAGCCGGTTTTGAACAGGTCTGAAACGACCGCGGAGTTCAAAGGCATATCGAGATAGCGCGGCGCCGCGGCGGCGGGCTCTTCCTGCTCCAGTTCCTTGATGACCTTCAGCATGTTGACGACGGCGAGGACGATCGAGATCAGCCCGTCGCCGACCAAAATGGCG
>JAATEW010000094.1 GCA_015655535.1 Hyphomicrobiales bacterium
GGAAGGTGATCGAGGCGAGCGTCACGTTCTCGGGCTGAACCTGAACATGCTCCTTGGCTTCCAAGGCCTGATGCAGGCCTTCGGAGTAGCGGCGCCCCGGCATCATGCGGCCGGTGAATTCGTCGATGATGACCAATTCGGGGATGCCTTGCTCGTTCTTGCGGACGATATAATCCTTGTCGAGCTGAAACAGTTTATGCGCGCGCAAAGCCTGATTGACGTGATGAACCAGCGTCACATTGGCGGCTTCATAGAGCGAGCCTTCGGTTAGCACGCCGACTTCGCGCAGCAATTCTTCCATATGTTCATTGCCGGCTTCTGTCAGATTGACCGAACGCTGCTTTTCGTCGAGATCGTAATCCTCGCGCGTCAGGCGCGGGATGATCACATCGACGGCATTGTAGAGCTCGGATTTATCGTCCGACGGGCCGGAGATGATCAAAGGCGTACGGGCTTCGTCGACGAGGATCGAATCGACTTCATCGACGATCGCGTAATTGTGCCCGCGCTGCACCATCTGCGCGAGCTCATATTTCATATTGTCGCGCAGATAATCGAAGCCGAATTCGTTATTGGTGCCGTAGGTGATATCGGCCGCATAGCCGGCGCGTCGCTCGGTATCGTCTATGCCATGGACGATGATGCCGACCGAAAGCCCCAAGAACTTATAGACTTGGCCCATCCATTCGGCGTCGCGGCGGGCGAGATAATCATTGACGGTGACGACATGCACGCCCTTGCCGGGCAGGGCATTGAGATAACAGGCGAGCGTCGCGACCAGGGTCTTACCTTCGCCCGTCCGCATTTCGGCGATGGCGCCCTCGTGCAAAACCATGCCGCCGATGAGCTGCACATCGAAATGGCGCTGGCCGAGCACGCGGCGCGCCGCTTCGCGCACCGTCGCAAAAGCCGGAACAAGCAATTCGTCGAGGGGAGTGCCTTGCACCAGTGCCCCGCGGAACATTTGCGTGCGCCCGGCGAGTTCCTCGTCCGAGAGTTTGAGCATCTCCGGTTCGAGCGCGTTGATGGCGGCGACTTTCGGCTTGTATCCCTTGAGGCGCCGGTCGTTGGCCGAACCGAAAATCTTTTTGGCGAGCGTGCCTAACAACATCAAGCAAGACCTTTTCGGACCCTTGAGGGGCCGCAGCACTGGGTTAACGTGGAGAGCCTGAACCCGAAGAGGCCTCGGGTTTTGGGGCCGATGTGCAAGAGCGAATTATGGCCGGACCGGCGCCCGACGGCCAAGCGCCGCCGGCACGGGAAAACGCCCCTATACCATGTCTTGCCCAAGGCACTGATCAGATACAGCTCTTCCTTTGGCCGAACTTTGCCCGGCGCCCTACAGATGTGCAGGCAGGGCTCCTCCTGCAAGGCGGCGGACAGGCCTAAAGAGAGCGGCAAAAAAGGGATTTGCATGTCCTGACAAGGGTTAAGGAAGCAAGACCGTTGGAGAGGAATTTGTCCCGGTTCCATTACTCAAGCCTGAGGTGTAATCTGGCTTTTATCCTTATGTCGCCCTTTCGAGCAAATTTAAGCCCAATTCTTCTCCCAAGCCCTCCAAATGATGTAGCCTTTCGCCAAGAAGCACGTCAAAAGCCCATCAGCCCCGTTGCGGCATAGTCCATTGAGCGCCTCCATTGACCCCGGCGATTGCCGGATCAGACACTCATCTGAAAGACATATAATATTCGTATTTTCCAGCCGGTTTTGCCGGCCGGCAATGACAGTCTCGGAACCTGACCTTCGTAGGGTTTCTTCAGCCCGGAGTATATGAGGTATGATTATGATGAAACCCCAACGTGCGATTGTGCTTGGTCTTGCTTGGGCCTTTTTTTCGACGGGCATGATCCACGCCGCGGCCGCCGACCCGGCTGCTCCTGCGCCCAAGGTCCTCGCCACGGTCAATGGCAAAAATATCACCGAGCAAGATCTGAAGCTCGCCATGGACGACCTTGGTTCGAGCCTGCCGCAGCAGCTTCAGGGAAAGGCGCGCGAGACCTATCTGCTCGACTATCTCATCGACGGTCAGCTCGTTGTCCAGAAGGCGCTTGCCGACAAACTCGACAAGACCCCGGATTTTACCGAAAAGCTCTCCTATCTCCGCGACAAGGCTTTGATGGATGTCCTGCTGAGCGACGTCGCCAAGGCCGCGACGACCGACGAGGCCTTGCACAAAACCTATGACGAGGCCGCGGCGGCGCAAAAGCCCGAGACCGAAATTCACGCCCGCCATATTCTGGTTGCGACCGAAGCCGATGCGCAGGTGGCCCTGAAACGGGTAAAGGCCGGCGAGGATTTCGCCAAAGTTGCAAAAGACGTGTCGAAAGATCCGGGCTCGGAAGGCGGCGACCTCGGCTGGTTCACCAAGGACCGCATGGTGCCGGAATTCGCCGATGCCGCCTTCAAGCTGGAGCCGGGACAGATTTCCGATCCGGTGAAGAGCCAGTTCGGCTGGCACATCATCCAAGTCGAGGACAAGCGCCAGAAAAGCTTCCCGCCCTTCGACCAGGTGAAAGACCAGCTCGTGCGCTATGTCGTGCAGAAGGCGCAGAGCGAGATGATCGTCAAATTGCGCGACGCCGCCAAGATCGATCGCGCCGACGCCGAGCCCGTCCCCGGCGAGACGCCGCCCGCGACGCCGCCGGCCGGCAAATCCTCGGCGACCGATCCCGCGAAGCCCGCCGCGACAAAGCCTGCTGGCAAGTAAGGCGCGCTCCCCAAGGTCTCGAAAGCCCCGGCGTCTCGCCGGGGCTTTTTTGTGCTTTATCGAGAAACTTGAAACCCTCGTCTTGACGCAATGTGCCGCGCCCGGCAAATCGCGCCTGCCTCTCACGTCTTGGATAGTTTAGAGCGGAACGGGGCGCAAAACCGCTTACATTTTTGCTCATCCCGCTCTGGAAGAAACCGATGACCTCTCCTTTCGCGCCGACCGAATTTCCACCGATCCCGCCCATCGAGGGCGTGCGCTTTGCGACCGGTGCCGCCGGAATCCGCTACAAAGAGCGAACCGATGTGATGCTGGCGCTTTTCGACAAGGGCACGCAGGTCGCGGGTGTCTTCACCAAGTCGAAATGCCCCTCCGCGCCGGTCGATTGGTGCCGCACCAAGCTCAAGGGCGGCAAAGCCCGCACGCTTGTCGTGAATTCCGGCAATGCCAATGCCTTCACCGGCAGGACCGGTACCGAGGCCGTGAAATTCACCGCGGCGCTCGCGGCCAAAGCCACAGCCGCGCCTGCATCTGAGATTTTCCTGGCCTCCACCGGGGTCATCGGCGAGCCGCTCGATGCGAGCAAATTCGACGGCGTGCTCGACAGGCTCGCGGAGGCGGCGTCGCCGGACGGCATGCTCGAAGCGGCGAAAGCCATCATGACGACCGATACCTATCCGAAGGTGGCATTCGCCAAGGCCGAGATCGGCGGCGTCGAAGTGACGATCGCCGGCATGGCCAAGGGCGCGGGCATGATCGCGCCCGACATGGCGACCATGCTCGCCTTTCTCTTCACCGATGCGCCCATCGATGCGGAAGCTTTGCAAACCCTGCTTGGCAAGGCCGTGCAAGTCTCCTTCAATGCGATCACCATCGACAGCGATACTTCGACCTCCGATACGCTTTTGCTGTTTGCGACGGGTGCGGCCAAAAAGCGCGGCGTGCCCCGGATCGCCGAGGCCTCGGACCGCCGCATCGCCTCGTTCAAGCAGGCCTTGCAGAATGTCTGCCTCGATCTCGCACATCAGATCGTCAAGGACGGCGAAGGCGCCCGGAAATTCGTCGAGATCACGGTGGAAGGCGCAGCCAGCTCCGGCGCTGCCAAGAGGATCGCGCTCTCGATCGCCAATTCGCCGCTCGTGAAGACGGCGATTGCCGGCGAAGACGCGAATTGGGGCCGCATCGTCATGGCGATCGGCAAAGCCGGCGAAAAGGCCGAGCGCGACAAGCTTGCCATCTGGTTCGGCAATATTCGCGTTGCGCACAAGGGCTTGCGCGATCCCAAATATGACGAAGCCGAGGTTTCGGCCATCATGCGCAAACCGGAAATCAGGATCCAAGTCGATCTTGGCCTTGGCCGCGGCAAAGCAACGGTCTGGACCTGCGATCTGACCAAGGAATATGTCGCCATCAACGGCGACTACCGGTCTTGACCAAGCTCCTTCTTGTCGTCGCCGTCGCGCTGATCGATGCCGACGGGCGGATCCTCCTCAGCCAAAGACCGGAAGGCAAGGCGCTCGCCGGGCTCTGGGAATTTCCCGGCGGCAAAGTCGAAGACGGCGAGCGCCCCGAACATGCGCTCATCCGGGAATTGCAAGAAGAATTAGGCATTAAGGTCGAGGAGGCGTGCCTTGCACCGCTCAGTTTCGCGAGCCATGCCTATCCGGATTTTCATTTGCTGATGCCGCTTTATGTCTGCCGGCGCTGGACCGGCAGCGTCTCGGGGCTCGAAGGACAAGCTCTGAAATGGGTGCGGCCGAATGACCTGCGCGCCTATCCCATGCCGCCCGCCGACGCGCCGCTGATACCAGCGCTTATGGATCTTTTACCCTAAGTAGAAAACCGTGAGGAAATCCGCTGCGGGGATGGAACAAATCAGGCTTTTTTTGGTTTTCGTTTCGCTTGTAGAAACCAAGCATGACCTTCACCCCGGCACAGCAAACCTGATCCAGTCGCAGAAAAGGGAAGCCCCGACGCACCTAAGTTTGAAGTGATGACCGATCTTTCGAAAATCGATATTAGCAAGGCCCGCCGTCCCATGCGCCACGATGAACGCTCCGCACCGAGATTGGAACGCGCTGATCTCAACCGCTCCTGCCAAGGGCAGACTCTGCCCAGCCAGCTCGGTCATCGCTTGCGGACTGTCTATCTCGCCCCAGAGACACGAAACGACGACGCGTTCGAGTCGCTGTTGAAGCAGATTTCTGGCCTTCTTCCTTAGAGCGGGCGAGGCGGCGCTTATTTGCGCCTCGCCAATGCCTCTTCTCATCCCTATCTTTATGAGCTGCGCGGTTCGGTAAGCGACCCGCGCGGTTTTCCTTTGTGCTTTCAAACGCTCGGCGGGCTCGCCTTTCCTTCCCGTGCTCCGCCTGCTATGCGCAACCCATGACCACCCAGAAAATCGACGCGATCCGCAATTTTTCCATCGTCGCCCATATCGACCATGGCAAATCGACCCTGGCCGACCGTCTGATCCAGGCAACCGGCACCGTCGCCGAACGCGACATGGTCGAGCAGGTGCTCGATTCCATGGACATCGAGCGCGAACGTGGCATCACCATCAAGGCTCAGACGGTCCGGCTCGACTATAAGGCCAAGGACGGTAAGTCCTATATCCTCAATCTCATGGATACGCCCGGCCACGTCGACTTTGCCTATGAGGTCTCGCGGTCGCTTGCCGCCTGCGAAGGCTCGCTCCTCGTCGTCGACGCGAGCCAGGGCGTCGAGGCGCAGACGCTCGCCAATGTCTATCATGCGCTGGATGCCGGCCATGAAATCGTGCCGGTCTTGAACAAGATCGACCTTCCGGCGGCGGAGCCCGACCGCATCAAGCAGCAGATCGAAGACGTCATCGGCATCGATGCGTCGGACGCCGTGCTGATCTCGGCCAAGACCGGGCTCAACATCGATCAGGTGCTGGAGGCGATCGTCCATCGCCTGCCGCCGCCGCAAGGCGATGCCACCGCGCCCTTGAAGGCGCTCCTCGTCGATTCCTGGTACGACGCCTATCTCGGCGTCGTCGTGCTCGTGCGGATCATCGACGGCTCGCTCAAGAAGCACCAGAAGATCAAAATGATGGGCACCGACGCCCATTA